>JBAZMN010000352.1:0-3229 GCA_041649735.1 Opitutaceae bacterium
CTGAGAAAAAGGTCATTACAGCCGAAGATGTATTCTTCGCACAGGTTAGACGATGCAAACGCAGAGCCATCTTGGAGCAACTACTCCTTCAGACGGGGCTGTCCGTCGTGGACGCGAAACAAGCATCGGCTCTTGCATTCAAACGTTGCGCCATTTTTGAGCTTAAGACTGGAAGTTATTTATTCGTATCAGGACTTGGTATAACTGCATTATCTTTTTTTCTAGCACGGGTATTTCGCAGCCCTGGCTTTCTGGTCGCTACTGGCTTTATGGGCAGCGGGATCATACTTCTGGCGTCAGGGTATAGACGTTTTCGTGAGGCTAGGCGGTAAGAGCCTCGTTCAATCACACGAGGCGAGTTTCGTTTGGTTTTATTCCTAACGAGGAGATCTTACCTCCGACAATTCTTGGCATCGTGCTGCATTTGTAGATGTGAGACACGACCTCCAATAGCATCTTCAAATAGCCAAGACGAGGGCCAAGTTTCGTCGGATCAGCAGGAACACTGACTCCCGGACTCTTGCCAAGAGAGATGCAGGCAAGTTTGATCGCGTCTGATATTAGGATGTAGGTGGCGAAGTCTCCGTTTCGCGTCGTGTATCCATTCGAAAGGGCCGTAAGGTTTTGAGGAAGAGTTAGACTCGCTTTGGGGAAATCGTCGTTCCGGGAGAATAGACCTCGTGGCGCCAATTGATAAACGGGATCGGCCTGGATTGTTAAAGGGGGACCTGCGAAAAGCCCTGACACTTTTAAGTGCTGCCTCCATTGAACGTGGCAGTGTCCATTATGGACATGATAAAAAACAGGGCGTCGCACACCATCCTGCCATTCATGGTACCCTGCGAGGTGAATCCCCACCTGTTCGTCGTTACCCAGCGGGCGATTTTTGCACGCGTCGTTCAACTCTTGCGCCAGGAAATCTGCAAGACCGGGAAGATCGTTGTAACTGGACGAGCGTATTCGGTATTCCAACCACTCATCGAAACGCTGCCGCGTTACCTTTCCAATAAAGCCCCAATATGAGATTCCAGCTTTGATGTGCGGTACCCATAGTAGCTTTCTCCATTCTAGCTGATCGCACCTCGAAATCCTCCCGTTTATGATTCTGCTTATCGCAGAATCCGTAACCATCGCTATACCCGCATCCGAAACTTCAGTAAGGACCAGAGTCATCAAGGTTGGAGTTTAGTGCGATGGAATCACTGTGCCAAGAAACTAACAATCTGAATGGCTCGCATGGGGTCGGCCCTTAGAGGCATACAGCAGATCCATCAGTGACGGTTCGATCTCTGAGCGGCGCATTGCTGAGTACCGGATTGCGGTCGGGCCTCCATTGCGTCTCTTAGCGTCTTGGCATGAGCGTCTCCACCGACATCATCGAACCAGGCCTGCAGGCCGACCAGCGGCTGCTGGACCGGGCCTGGCTGCGCATCGGCCTGGGCTTGGTGGTGGTGGGCCAGGCGATGACATTCAGTCTCGCGGTCAATCTCACACCGCCCGAGGGCGTCACCTACTGGATCCTGCACGGGGGCCTGATCCTGTCGGCCGTCGGTGTGCTGGTGTTTCTCGGCGGCGATCTCGTGGGCTCGGCCCTCGGGTCGCTGCGGCAGCGCCGGATCAGCATCGATCTGCTGTTCCTGGTGACGCTGGCGGGCGCCTTCCTCGGTTCGCTGGTGGCCACCTTCACGCACACCGGGGCGGTGTACTACGAAGTCGTCGCCATCCTCATCGTCGTGCACACCGCCGGCAAGATGCTCGGCGCGCGCAGCCGGGTGGCGGCGCTGCGGGCCGTCGACCGGACCCGGGAGCGTTTCGATGCCTGCGAGGTGCGGGATGCCTGCAGGCGGCGGACCCGTAAAGCCGTAAGCGAGCTGGCGGGGGACGATCTCGTGCTCGTGGCGCCGGGCGCGCCCATCAGCGTCGATGGTGTCATCACCGCCGGCCGCGGCTATGTGCAAGAGACGTCGATGACCGGCGAGTGGCGCCCGGTATCGCGCGGCCCTGGCGAATCCGTGTTCGCGGGGACTTTCTCGGTCGACGGCAGCTTTGAAATCCGTCCGGCGCGCGGGCCGCGGCGGCTCGACGCCGTGCTGGCGGCAGTGGCCGGGGCCCGGCTGGCCCCGAGCGGATTGCAACGCCAGGCCGACCGGCTGGTGGCGTGGTTCCTGCCGGTCGTGGCGACGGTCAGTGCGGCGACGTTCGTTGGCTGGATCGCTCACGCGCCGTGGGATCGCGCGCTGTTCAATGCCATGGCCGTGCTACTGGTGGCCTGTCCGTGCGCGATGGGGCTGGCGACGCCGGTGGCGGTATGGGGCGGGCTGGCCCGGCTGGCTTCGTTCGGCCTCGTGGCGCGCACCGGCGATTTTTTGGAGGCGCTGGCCCGGTGCGATTGCGTCTGCCTCGACAAAACCGGAACGCTTTCGACCGAAACGCTTGCCGTGCGCGCCTGGCGGATCGAAAGGGAATTCCAGGCCCATGAGCGCTGGCTTCGCGCCGCCGTGGCCGCCGTCGAGGACGGTCTCATGCACCCTGTAGCTGCCGCGCTCCGGGAGGCCGGACCCGCTCTGTCGGCGCCGCGTGCGGAGGAGACATGTCAACTATTGGTTGACATGTTGCCGGTCGTGCGGGAGCGACGGATCGAGCCGGGGCTGGGCGTGGTGGCGCGGGTGGAGGACGAAACGGGGCGCCCGCTGGAGGTCAGGGTGGGCGAACGGAGGCTGGCCGAGCCGCAGGCGGGTGCAGACGCCCGGCCGGCGACGAAGGAGATTTTTGTCTCGGTGGGCGGTCGTCCCGCCGCCGTCATCGAACTGGCGGAAACCTGGCGCAAGGGCATGCACGAGGCGCTGCGGGAGCTGGCTGCGCTGGGGGTGGAGGTGGAAATCCTGACCGGCGACGCCAGCTACCGGAATTATCAGTCGGGGTTGATCCCCGATGCCGCGGGCGCGCCGCCCGGCTTGCAGTCGGTCATCCGTTCCGGCCTGACGCCGCCGGAGAAGCTCGCGCGGGTGGAGGAGCTGAAGGCCGCCGGGCTCACGGTCGCGTTTGTCGGCGACGGGATCAACGACGCGGCGGCGATGAGCGCGGCGCCGGCCTCGATCGCGATGCAGGCGGGGGCGGAGCTGGCGCGCGCGTCCGCCATGGCGGTGTTTGCGGGCGGCGACCTGCGTTTCCTGCCGCGGACGATCCGCGTGGCCCGGGCCGCGCGGCGCAGCATTCGCGCGAACCTGTA
>JBAZMN010000353.1:0-3227 GCA_041649735.1 Opitutaceae bacterium
GATCGAGTTCGGCCTTTCCGGCGGACCGCAGGACGATCTCACCGCGCTCAACGAATACGAGATCAACCGGCTCGGCATCGGCCGGAAATTCCAGACCCCGAGCGTCTACGTCGAGCACACGGTCTGGGACAACCTCGTGCTCTCGCTGCGCGGGCCGCGCGGGGTCTTCGCCTCGCTTTTCCACCGCCTGTCCTCGACCGAACGCGACCGGATCGATGCGCTGCTGCGGCTCATCCGCCTCGACGCCAAACGCGACTGGAAGGCGGGCCTGCTCGCGCATGGCGAAAAACAATGGCTCGAGATCGGCATGCTCCTCGCGCAGGAACCCCGGCTGCTGCTCGTGGACGAACCCGCCGCGGGCATGACCGACGAGGAGACGCACCGCACCGGCGAGCTGCTGCTCTCCCTCGCCGGCAAGCACAGCCTGATCGTGGTCGAGCACGACATGACCTTTGTGCGCCAGATCGCCCGCGACGGTCAGGTCACCGTCCTGCACCAGGGCACGGTGCTCTGCGAGGGCCGGTTCGACGACGTGCAGGCCGATCCGCGGGTGCGCGAGGTTTATCTCGGCCGGGGCAAACACGGAACGCGATGACGACTTTTCGCATAACAGACCATGATCCGGAGGAGCGAAACATGGTTCTTTTCGCCTGCTTCGCTCCGTGTCTCTGTGCCTTTGTGGTTCAACCATGACGTCCCTCCTCCAGCTTTCCGCGGTCGAGACCGATATCGCCGGTTCCCGCATTCTCCGCGGCGTGAACCTGGACGTCGGGGCCGGCGAGGTGGTCGCGCTGATGGGCCGCAATGGCGTCGGCAAGTCCACCACGCTCCGCTCCATCACCGGTCTGCTGCCCATCCGCGCCGGCACCATCACCTTTGCCGGGGAACGCATCGACCGGCTGGCGCCGGAAGCGCGGGCCCGGGCCGGCCTCGCCTACGTGCCGCAGGGTCGGGAGATTTTCCCGCACCTTACGGTCGAGGAAAACCTGCGGCTCGGCCTGGTGGTCCACCGGCGCAGCCGGGCGGCCGCCCAAGCGGGACTGGAACGGGTATTCTCCCTGTTTCCCGTGCTCCAGGAGATGCTGTCGCGCAAGGGCGGCGTGCTCTCGGGTGGTCAGCAGCAGCAGCTCGCCATCGGCCGCGCCCTGCTCACCCAGCCGAAACTCCTGATCCTCGACGAGCCCACCGAGGGCATCCAGCCGTCAATCATCGACCAGATCGGCGACACGCTGAAACGGCTCAAGACCGAGGGGCTCGCCCATCCGTACGCCGAGGAAATCCAGCATGCCGTCAAGGTTCTCAAGGCCGAGGGCCGGCTGGCGATCCTGCTCGTCGAGCAATTTGTCGATTTCTGCCGCGACGTCGCCGACCGCTTCTATGCCATGGACCGCGGCGCCATCACCATCTCCGGTCCCATCGTCGGCCTCACCGATGCGGTCGTGCGCGACCACCTGCAGGTTTGATTTGGAACCACCAAGACCCGCAGCATCACCGAAAGAATCAACCAACTTCACCCGACATTTTATTCCTCCCCTCTTGGTGTGCCGCCTTCATGTCCTTTGTGCCTCCGTGGTTCAATTAAACTCCTGTTATGCACCTGACTCCCCGCGAGCGTGAAAAACTCCTCATCGTCGTGGCGGCCGATCTGGCGCGCCGCCGGCTGGCCCGCGGCCTCAAGCTCAATTACCCGGAGGCCATCGCCGTCATCACCTACGAAATCATGGAAGGCGCGCGCGACGGCCGGTCCGTGGCCGAGCTCATGAGCTTCGGCACGACCATCCTCAAGCCGGCCGACGTCATGGAAGGCGTGCCCGAAATGGTCACCGAGGTGCAGGTTGAGGCCACCTTCCCCGACGGCACCAAGCTTGTCACCGTCCACCAGCCGATCCGCTGAGGCACCAAAGCGCGTCCGCGGCTCTTCACCCCCCCACGCTCACTTTCACCTTCACCTGCCCTCATGATCCCCGGCGAAATCATCACCCTGCCCGACCCCGCGCCGCTGCCCGCCAATCCCGGTCTCGCGACCCGCATGCTGGAAGTCACCAACACCGGCGACCGGCCCGTGCAGGTCGGCTCGCATTTTCACTTCTTCGAGGTCAACGAGGCCCTGCGTTTCGATCGCGCCGCCGCCCGCGGCTTCCGCCTCAATATTCCCGCCGGCACCGCCGTGCGCTTCGAAGCCGGCGACACCAGGCGCGTGGAACTCGTCGCCCTCGCCGGCACCCGCGAGGTGTACGGTCTGAACGGCAAAGTGAACGGAAAACTCTGACTCCTCCCGCCATGCCTCTGACTCTTTCCCGCCGCCAGTACGCCGAGATGTTCGGCCCCACCGTGGGCGATCAGGTCCGTCTCGGCGACACCGAGCTTTTCGTCCAGGTCGAACGCGACCTCATCGCCGAGGGCGGCGGCTATGGCAACGAGATCAAATTCGGCGGCGGCAAGGTCATCCGCGACGGCATGGGCCAGTCGCCCGTCGCCACCGACGCCGAGTCGCTCGATCTCGTCATCACCAACGCCACGATTCTCGATCCGCTCCTCGGCGTCATCAAGGCCGACCTCGGGATCAAGCACGGTCGCATCGTCGGCATCGGCCACGCCGGCAACCCCGGCATCCAGAGCGGCCTCGGCTCCTTCTGGCCCGATCCCGCCACCGGCAGGAAAAACCCGATGATCGTCGGCGCCGGCACCGAGGCGCTGGCCGCCGAGGGCTGCCTCGTCACCGCCGGCGGCATCGATTCCCACATCCATTTCATTTGTCCGCAGCAGATCGACGAGGCCATCAGCTCGGGCGTCACGACGATGCTCGGCGGCGGCACCGGTCCGGCGCACGGCACGCTGGCGACGACCTGCACCCCCGGCGCCTGGAATCTCCACCGGATGCTCGAAGCGGCCGAAGGCTACCCGGTCAATCTCGGCTTCCTCGGCAAGGGCAACTGCTCCACGCCGCAGCCGCTGCGCGAGCAGATCCTCGCCGGCGCCATCGGCCTCAAACTCCACGAAGACTGGGGCACCACGCCCGCCGCGATCGACACCTGCCTCGGCGTCGCCGACGAACTCGATGTGCAGGTGGCCATCCACACCGACACGCTCAACGAATCGGGCTTCGTCGAGGAAACCATCCGCGCCTTCCAGGGCCGCGCCATCCACACCTACCACTCCGAAGGCGCGGGCGGCGGCCATGCCCCTGACATCATCCGGGTCTGCGGCGAGGCCAACGTCCTCCCCTC
>JBAZMN010000354.1:0-3215 GCA_041649735.1 Opitutaceae bacterium
GGGCGTGCTTGTGCAGCTTTTCCCAAATCGCGCGCACCTCCCGCGGGTCGCATCCGGTTAGCAGGGGCCCATAGCTGTTGATGATGCACTCCACGATCAGCCGGTCGGTCGGCAGGTGCGCATGGGTGCCGGAGAAACCATAGCCCACCAGCCCGGTGTCCGTGTGGATACCCACGCCCGGCGCGCCCCAGTGCGTGAGCGCATGCGTGCTGTCCGCGATGCCCCCGCGCGTGACCGGGGCGTGAAGAATGATGGGCTCTAGTTTTACTATCTGCATGTCATCTCAGCTCCGAGGACTGGAGAGGGCGTTTAGTCTGTGCGAGAGGCAGGCAGGAGAAAGCGGCCGTTAATGCCCATGGGGTGAAATACGCGCGGCCCAACCGCCACCCTCGGCCAGACGAATCCGCAGCTTCGTTATGTTGGAAACGGATTGGGCGGATCTTTGGAAGTCCCCGGCGTAGCGGTCGGCATTAATGCCATCGCTCCACTGGGTCAGCTGGTACGACCCCGCCGGCAAAAAGGAAAGGTCCACCTCCAGTTCGCGCGGCGTCCAGTTCGTGATGGCGCCCAGGAACCAGTCCGATCCGCGGCGGCGGGCCACCAGCGCGTAGTCACCCAAGCGGGCGTCGAGTACACGGGTTTCGTCCCAGACGGTCGGCACCGCCGCGAGAAATTCCATGGCCTCGGGCTCGCGCCGGTAGTGCGTCGGCGAGTCGGCCAGCATCTGCAACGGACTCTCAAAGACCACGAAGAGCGCCAACTGGTGGCAACGCGTGCCCTGGCTCATCGGCTGATCCATGATGGCCCTGAAGTCACTCCGCGTGGCGTTGAGCATGGCGCCGGGCGTGTAATCCATCGGGCCCAGGAACATGCGCGTGAACGGCAGCATGACATCGTGATCGGGATTCGTGTGCACGGTCCATTTGCACCACTCAAGACCGCGCACACCCTCCGCGGTAATGAGATTCGGCCAGGTGCGAGTCATCAGCGCCGGGCGGACGGCTCCATGGTAGTCGACCAACAGGTGCCGCTTCGCCGCCTCGCGGCAGACCCGGTGGTAGAAGTTTACGACCGGCTGGTCGTCACGCTGCATGAAATCGACCTTGATGCCGCGTACGCCCCAGCGCGCGAACTGGTCGAGCGCCGGCTGCAGTTGGTCATCGAGAGTCTTCCAGACCACCCAGAGGATGACGCCCACGTTCCGCTCCCGGCCATAGGCGACCAGCTCCTCGATGTTGATTTCCGGGACCACCGACAGGAGATCGCCCAGCTTGGACCAGCCTTCGTCGAGAATGATGTATTGGAGCCCGTACCGGGCTGCGAAATCGATGTAGTACTTGTAGGTCGCAGTGTTGATGCCCGATTTGAAATCGACGCCGGCCACATTGTTGGCGTTCCACCAATCCCAGGCGGCCTTGCCGGGCTTGATCCATGACGTGTCCGCGACCTGGGATGGCGAGGCCAGCAGGTAGACGAGCGGACTCGTGATGATGTCACCATCGCGGTGTGCGACACCGAGCACCCGCCAGGGATAGGTGCGGGTGCCCCGAGTGATCGCGATATAGTCGGCCGCCTGCGTAATGTGCAGGTCGCGGTCGTTGCTGAGCTGCTCTTTCAGCGGATAAGGAGGAAACAAGCCCTCCAGTCCGCCGTTGTCGTTGCCGCGGAGCCAAAGCCCGGGATAGTCGTCCACATCGGACTCAGCGACCACGAGCTTGGCGGTGCGGGCATCAACGACCGCCGGCAGGCTGGCCAGGTTGTGCGAGCTGAGGTCGGCGAGGGCGCGCGGGGAAAATTGCCGCTCGTTGTGCGACATGAATGACTGCTCCTCGGGATAATAGACCACATAGTTATCGGCGAACCGCAGGCTCATCTCCTCGGCGAACACCTTGACTTGGGATTGCGGGAGGGTCGTCTCCCAACGATAGGCCACACCCTCGTCGTAAGCACGGAAGACCACGGCATAGTTTCCATCCATCTTCAGGCATATCTCATTGTAGCGGTCGCGATAACTTGCCGATTTCTGACGAACGGGCGGAATCACCATACCGTCGTGGTAACGCGGCGTCGCGGCAAGCAGCTTGGGCGCCAAACCGAGGGTCGCGCCGTCAATGTGCAGTGACAGCGTAGCGTCCCTCATGACCGTGTTCTCATCGACTGCGATATCATAGAAGATACGGTCGGAGATACGGATGCTCACAGCGATTCTTCCGTCGGGTGAACGGAGATCGTGCGCGGATGGCACGGCGGCGAGCAGCCTGCCCGCGGACAGTGTCCACACTAAGAAACCGATGTTGAACAAAACTCGAGTCGGGCAGCACATCTTGTGGCAGAGCAAGGTTGTACTTTGCAGCAGGGGACGAATGGTCGATGCGGCAGGCTCCGGCACTCAGCAATTGCCAACATCAGGAGCCAGGTCCGGGGCTATACCGTGACGAATATCACTCGAAGATGACGTTGTAGACGTCGTCGGGGTAGATCCCTTCGGTGGCTCGGCCATGCGGCCTTTCGATGATCAGCGGCTGGCCCAACGGCTTGCCGTCGAGCAGCACCCGGATCTGCGCCGCGACCGGATAGACCTCCCAAGGGGCATCCTTGAGCGGCAGCAGGTAAAAACCCATGTGGTTCGATTGAACGCTCGCAACGACGCGTGAGCCGTCGGCCGTGAGCAACTGCACCGTGAGGTCCGACATCGGGCGCGCTCTGCCGGAGGCATCGGTAAAGACGGGCGGCCAACCGTTGTTGGGACGCCGCCAGATGGGGTCGCCGTTCGGCATCACCAGGCGGAAGCCGACAAAGTGCGACTGCGGGCGGGGATAGATGCGGACGTTGTCGAACCAGGCGTGGCTGACCGTCGTGACCGAGGCGCCGCCTGGAACAGGGTCGCAGCCATTGATTTTGATTTCGGTGTGAACCGTGCGCAGGTTGAGATCGATCGGATCCGCGATTTGTTTCCATCCTTCCGCGGCCTTCACCGACAACTCCGCCAAGTTGGTCTCGCCGTTCAACTCGACCCGGCAGAGGAAACCTTGTCCGGGCGGATGGGGCAGCAGCAAAGACTGCCGATCCTGATGATGATCGGCGCATTCCGGTCGCGCAGTCAGGGTGGAAAAACGCGCCTTTTCACCCAGATCCGTGAGCACCACCTCGGTCCAGTGATCCGGGCTGCGCGTGGCATCACCACCGCAGAGGTGCAGCGCCAGGTGATGAGGTTC
>JBAZMN010000355.1:0-3197 GCA_041649735.1 Opitutaceae bacterium
CGCCGCTGGACGCGCGACATCCGCGCCGAGCGGGCGGAATCCTCGCTGCCGGCCGCCAAGACACCGGCCGCGCCTTAGCTGCGTTCCGGCACCCAACCACGTCTGCGGCTCCATGTCCTACTGCGCGTCGCGTTTTCGCACCGTCCGCCGCCCTTCCGTCGAAGTCCGGGTGGGCGCGGTCGGCGTCGGCGGATCGAATCCGATCCGTCTCCAGTCGATGACCACGAGTGACACGCAGGACATCGCGGCCACGCTGCGGCAGTCGATCGCGCTGGCTGAGGTGGGCTGCGAGATCGTGCGCATCACCGCACCCAACGTGCCGGCGGCAAAATGCCTGCGCCCCATCCGGGAGCAATTCACCGCCGCCGGCTTCGGCCACGTGCCGCTCGTCGCCGACATCCATTTTCTGCCCTCCGCGGCCATGGAGGCCGTCGAGCACGTCGAGAAGGTCCGCGTCAACCCGGGCAATTACGCCGACAAGAAGAAGTTCGCCGCCCGCGAATACACGGACGCCGAATACGAACGCGAGCTGCAGCGGCTGCACGAGGCTTTCACGCCGCTGGTGCGGCGGTGCCGGGATCTCGGCCGGGCGCTGCGGATCGGCACGAATCACGGCTCGCTCTCCGACCGCATCATGAATCGCTACGGCGACACGCCGCTCGGCATGGTCGAGAGTGCGCTCGAATTCGTGCGCATCGCCGAGTCAGAGGGTTTTCACGGCCTCATCCTGTCAATGAAGGCGAGCAACCCCAAGGTCATGATCCAGGCCTACCGGCTGCTCGTCGAGCGGATGGACGCGGCCCACCGCGCCTACCCGTTGCATCTGGGCGTCACCGAGGCGGGCGACGGCGAGGACGGGCGCATCAAGAGCGCCATCGGCATCGGGGCCCTGTTGCTCGACGGCCTGGGCGACACGATCCGCGTTTCGCTCACCGAGGACTCGGTCTACGAAATCCCGGTCGCCCGGGCGATCGCGGACAAGGCGATGAGCCTGTGGACGCATGCGGAGACCGGAGACGGGAGGCCGCAGACCGGAGCTGGAGGCGTTGATAGCCGCGGCCGTGATTTCCTCCCGGCTCCTTTTACGACGGACTCCATCGATCCTTTCCAATTCACACGCCGGGAAACAACCATCCTCTCCCTCTCCGACCGGTGCGTGGCCGGACCGGAGCATCCGCCACGCGTCATCGTGCGGATTGCGGATCCGGCCCAGCTCGCGCAAGCCGCGATCCAGCTGACCGCGGCCGCGCTCAAGGACACGCCCGTGGAAGGGCTGCTGCTGCCCGTGGCAAGTCCAGATGCGCTGGCCCAACTCCGTCGGCAGCTTGCGACAGTGAATCTGCCCGTCGATTTCCTGGCGCTGGAACTGGCGGAGTCCATTGAGCTCGAAGAGCTCGCTGATTTTGCCTCCGCCAGCGGAGGGCGTCTGGTGCTCTGCCGTCGCTTCCACGCCTCCGAGGGCGAGCGGCTGGCCGCTCTGGCCGGTCTGGTGCGCCGCCATCACCATTTCCTCGCCGTCGACATCGCTCCCGCCGATTTCTCTGCGCTCGCGGACCCGCTCCGGCTCCTCGGCGACGACCGGCTCATCTTCACCCTGTCCGCTTTCCCGCCGCCGGCCTCCAGTCTCCCGTCTCCGGCCTCCATCTCCGGCCATGCCCTCGGCGCCTACCGGTTGGTGGCTGAAATCCTTCGCCAGCTCGGTTTTCGCGCGCCGATCTGGATTCGTAACACCGCCGCGGCCGCGGTCCGCGGAGGCCCGGATTTCCTCGACCGACTGCTGGAGGCCAGTTTTCTGACCGGCGGGCTTCTCTGCGACGGCTTGGGCGACCTGGTGAGTGTTGAAACCGAGGCCGACCCGGTCCGCGCCGCGCTGCTCACGTACAACGTGCTGCAAGGCGCCGGAGCGCGCATTTCCAAAACCGAGTTTGTCGCCTGCCCGAGCTGCGGCCGGACGCTTTTCGATCTGCAGAGCACCACGCAGCGCATCCGGGCCAAGACCGGTCATCTCAAGGGGGTGAAAATCGCGATCATGGGCTGCATCGTCAACGGCCCCGGAGAAATGGCCGACGCGGATTTCGGTTATGTCGGCGGCGCCCCCGGCAAGATCAACCTCTATGTCGGCAAGAGCTGTGTCCAATACAACCTTCCCCAAACCGAGGCCGACGACCGTCTGATCGCGCTCATCAAGGAGCATGGCAAGTGGCTGGAACCGGCGGCCGACCGGGCCCGGTGAAGCACCCCGTATCATGACCGACCGCCGCGCCCATGTCACGGTTTCGCCACTACCGTCACACGACTGTGACAGCCGTCGCTTCCCCTGGCCGTGTAGTGGATGATCTATTACATTGGCGTTCACTCCGGATCGGAATTCAAACCGTGAAATCGGGGTGGTGTGAATAACTTGTGGGAAAGTTGCTCTTGAAATGCATTTTGTGATTCACGTTACTGCGCGAATCCGTTCTAGTTCCTGTTGCTTCAGTTGTTCTTTGCCACGTCCGCAGCGCGATTCCCTCTGCAAGCTCCAGGGAGTTTTCCCCTACCTTCTGGTCTTCAACGTCTTATCATCCGTAAGTAATTTGTACCCTGACCGCTAAGACCCGACCTGCCTTTCTCCCCGAGCGAGCGACGAAATCCGGTGCTGCCAGACGTGCGTTAAGAGCCACCGCCGAGGCCGTGTGAATAATCTCTTTCCTTTGCCCGCTCCATGCCTTCATTGACCCTCCCGTCCAGTCTCTGGGAAACCGTCAAATGTGACTTCAAAGGCCTCTTCCCCGAGGATGTTTTCCAGATGTGGTTTGAGCCCATCGTTTGTCACGAGACGACCGAGGATTCGATGATCCTCGGTGTGCCCAACGACTTTGCCGCCATCTGGATCCACGACAATTACCTCGACCTCATCACCCAACGGCTCCGGCTCACCGCCGGCCGGCTGATCAATGTCTCCCTGAAGGTCTGTCATCCGGGGCATGCCTCCCGGGCGGCCGCGGGATCACCCGCCGGCGGCAACGGCATCCAGGACGCACCGGCCGGGCCGGCCCATCACGGCCGGGCCAAGATCCTCGCCCGCCGTTCCGGGCGCTACGATGAGAAGGTTCCCAACGCCGGCACCCTCAATCCGCGCAACACTTTCGAGAATTTCGTCGTCGGTGCCAACAACCAGCTGGCCCATGCCGCCGCCCTGGCGGTGGCGCAGGCCC
>JBAZMN010000356.1:0-3192 GCA_041649735.1 Opitutaceae bacterium
ATCTCGGCTGAGGTCAAGGACGGGGTCTATACGCTGCTCGACACCGGCGGCATCGGTCTCAAGGGCGGGGAGAGCTCGGCGCAGATCGTGGCCGCGACCGAGGTGCAGGTGCAGTTCGCCATCGACACCGCCCAGGTCATTCTGTTCGTGGTCGACGCGAAGGACGGCGTGACCGCGCTCGACGAGCGCATCGCCCAGCGCCTGCGCCGGAAGGACAAGACGGTGCTGCTCGTGGTGAATAAAATCGATTTCCACGATGCCCGCCGGGACAACCCGGATTTCTACAAGCTCGGCTTGGGCGAACCGTTGTTCCTGTCCGCCGAACACGGCGTGGGCGAGGTCGCCCTGCGCGACGCAGTTTTGGCCAAGCTCGGCCCCGTGCCCGTGGAGTCTCCGGAGACGAAAACGGCCCACCAACCGCTCTGCGTCTGCTTCCTCGGCCGGCCCAACGTCGGCAAATCCTCCCTCAGCAACCGGCTGATCCGGAGCGACCGGCTGATCGTCAATGATGAGCCGGGCACCACGCGTGACGCCATCGAGGTGCCGTTCGAATTCCGCGGCCGGGACGGCCGGCAGCATCCGTTTCGGTTGATCGACACCGCCGGCATCAAGGCCGCCACCAAACTCGCTTCGTCCGTCGAGTATTTCTCCCGGCTCCGCTCGCTCGACGCGATCAAGCGCACCGATGTCGTCTTTCTCGTCCTGGATGCGATGGAAGGCGTGACCCAGCAGGACAAGGCCATTGCCGGCGAGGTCGTGAAGGAGGCGAAGCCGGTGGTGATTGTCGTCAACAAATGGGACCTGGTGCACAACGCCTTCCGGCAGCCGGGGGGCATCGAGGGCTATGCAACGGAGCGAGAATTTCGCGAGAAATTCGAGCACGCCCTCTTCGAACGCCTTTTCTTCACGCCGGGCGCGCCGGTCGTGTTTGCCTCGGCCATGACGGGGTACGAGGTCGACCGCATGCTCAACGCCGCGGTGAAGCTCCATCGGCAGCTCGATCTGAAGCTGCCGACGGCGCGGCTGAACCAGACCATTACGCGCCTGGCCGAACGCACCCCGCCGCCGTCGGTGGGCGGCAAGCGCTTCCGGATCTACTATTGCGTCCAGACCGGCAATCGCCCGTTTCGCATCCGGCTGTTTTGCAATCAGGAGCGGCGGTTGACGGAGTCCTATCGCCGGCATCTCGAGGCTGGCATCATTAAAGAGTTCGGGCTCGACGGATGTCCGATGCTTTTCGATCTCGTGGGCAAAAAATCCCGTCCGGCTTTCCCGCCTGGTCACGAAGCTGACGATGATTGATCCTGCAGCCTTCGCCCGTCCCGCCGGGTCCGAATCGGCCGCGCCGGTGACGCCGCCGGGATCGCGGGACCAGTCCTCTTGTCCAGGGAGGTGAGTGGACCTGCGGCGGTTCTTGACGTCGGGAGGGCCTGGCTCACCAATTGGCAACATGGACGGTGGACGAACCGTCCGCCGTTCTCCACGCTCAGCCAACATCATGCCTCCACCGCTCAAGCTCGTCTTCATGGGTTCCGACCCGATTGCCCTGCCGGCGCTGGAGTGGCTGGCGGGACCGGGGAGCGGGATCGCCCGCCTTCTCTCGGTGTACACCCAGCCGGATCGCCCGGCCGGCCGCGGGCAGAAAATAACGGCCGGCTCCATCAAGCAATGGGCTCAGGCGCGCGGGCTGGCCGTCCGGCAGCCGGAGCGACTCGCACCGGACGAATGCGCACAGTTCGCGGCCTTGCAGGCAGATGTGGCACTCGTGATGGCCTACGGCCACATCCTGAACGACAATTTCATCAGCACACCCCGGCTGGGCGCGCTCAACCTGCATGCATCGCTGCTGCCCAAATACCGCGGGGCATCGCCGATCCCGGCCGCGATCGCCAGCGGTGACCGCGTGACCGGTGTCACCTTGATGCGGATAGTACGCCGGCTGGACGCCGGACCAGTGGTCGATGCCGAGCGGGTGGGCATCGGGCCGCGGGAAACCGCGTCGGCGGTGGAAGCCAAACTGGCGGATGCCTGTGTGCCGCTGCTGGCCCGGGCTTTGCCGCGGCTGTCCGAAGGCTCATTGGTGTTTGTTCCCCAGGAGGAGGCGCAGGCGACTTATTGCCGGCGTTTGACCAAGGAGGATGGGCGGCTCGATTTTAAGGCACCGGCCGCCGTACTGGCTGCGCGCATCAATGGGCTTTTCCCCTGGCCCGGTTGTACGGTGGAAATTCAAGGGGTTGCGGTCAGGCTGGGCTCCGCCGATGTGGCAGCTGGCTCGCTCCGGAACGCCGCCGCCGGCACGGTCCTGGGCGCTGATGCCGAGGGGCTGTTGGTGCTGACGGGGGAGGGGATTCTGCGCCTGCGCGCACTGCAACGCCCGGGCGGCCGGCTGATGCCTACGTCCGAATTTTTGCGAGGATTCCCGGTCGCCGCGGGAACCAGCCTGCCTTCCCAGTCAATGAGCCCGCTGGTCAGCGCGGTGCCATTCCGCTCCTCCGGATAGACGGCTGGATGGAAGCGGCCCGAGGACTCTTCGCTTGTTTTTGCCCATTTTTTTTTTAATGCTGCAGGCCTATGCCGCCTCGCACTTGGATTCGCTGTTTGCTCGGATTTCTTCCCTTCCTCTGGCTCAACCTCGCCCATCTCTCTGCCCAGGGCTCCAACAACTCACAGGCCTTTGAATTGGCCAGCCTCCGCGAAGACGTTCGTCTCCTCAACCAGCGGTTGGGCGAGCTCAGTCTCCGCATCGAGCAGCTTGAACGCGACAACGGCGAGCTGCGCATGAAATCCGGCCAGACCTATGTCACGCTCGCGCAACTGAACGAAGCCATCGCTGATCTGCAGAAAAGCGTGCAGGCCTCCCTGCGTGAACAGAAACGCGAGACGCTGCAGCAGGTCAGCGTGCAGCTGGAAAAACTCGCCAACGAAACCCAGTCGGCCATCAATGCCCTCGCAAAGAACGCCGCCACGCGCCCGGCGGTGAGCACGCCGACCTTCACCGAGGACTATCCCAAGGAGGGCGTCAGTTACACGGTCCAGAAGGGTGACACGCTTTCGAGCATTGCGCACAAGACCAATGCCAAGATGCAGGACATCATCAACGCGAACAAGATCGCCGATCCGACCAAGCTGCAGGTCGGGCAGACTTTGTTCATTCCGCAGGGCAAATAGACTTTCACCATGGCTGCATCGAAA
>JBAZMN010000357.1:0-3190 GCA_041649735.1 Opitutaceae bacterium
CCGGCGGGGGTCTTCCACGTCATGACCCGCGCTGCAACTCATCGGCGGGTGATTTTTGTCAACCGCTATTACTGGCCCGATGCACTCGCGACCGCCCAGATGCTCACCGATCTCGCCGAGGGGCTCGCAGAGCGCGGTTGGAAAGTGACGGTGATCGCCAGTCATGACGGCAACGCCGGGGCTCCGGTCCGGGAAAGCCGCCGCGGTGTGGAGATCCTGCGCGGGCGGTCCCTCCGCCGGGGCCGGCACGGCTTGATGGCCAAAGCGGGCGCCTATTTCACCTTCACCTTTTCCGCCCGGCGCCTGCTCCGGCGACACCTGCAGGCCAACGACTGGCTGGTGGCGATGACGGATCCGCCGATCCTGGCTCCGTTTGCCGCCACCGCGGCCCGCCGGGCAGGGGCGCGCCTCGTGCACTGGCTGCAGGATATCCATCCGGAGATTGGCCTGGCGCTGTCCAACAGCCGCCTGCTGGAAATTTTGAGCCGGCCGTGGGTGCGCCGGCGTGATGCCGCGTGGCAGTGCGCTCATGCCTGCGTCGCCATCAGCCAGGATATGGCGGCACTGGTCGGACAGCATGGACTGGCGGCCAACCAGATTCGCATCATACCCAACTGGGCGCCGGGCGGGGAGCTGCTGGCGCCGGTGCCGGCGGAGCAAAATCCGCTCCGTCGCACCTGGAACCTGGCCGGTAAATTTGTTGTCGCCTACTCGGGCAATTTGGGCCGGGTCCACGCGCTTGAACCCGTGCTGGCTGCGGCCGCCCGGCTGCGCCACGAGGCCGGCCTGGTGTTTCTCTTCCTCGGTGAGGGTCCCCGTCGTCCCGCCCTCGAGGCGCAGGCGCGGGCGGAAGGATTGACGAACGTGCGATTCCTGCCGCCCCAGCCGCAGGCGCGCCTCGGTGAGAGCCTTTCGGCCGGCGATGTCCACCTCGTGACGCTCCAGGCCGGCTGCGAGCGGTACGTGTTTCCCAGCAAACTCTATGGCATTCTGGCCGTGGCGCGTCCGATCATTTTCATCGGCCCTACGCACTGCGAACTGGCGGAGGCGGTGCGCCGCCACGGGGCCGGCCTCGCCGTCGACGGCAGCGATCCCGCTGCGCTTGCGTCCGCGATCAGGGATCTGATGCACGATGCCCCGCGCGGCGCCGCCATGGGGCAAGCCGCCCGGCACTGGTCGCAGGCCACGGGCGGACGGCAGGCGGCGCTCGATGCCTGGGAGATGGTCTTGCGGACCGACTAGCCTGCCCGATGCAACTCCCTCTTGCCGCCACCGTATCCTCTCCGGCATAATCCCACCAGACATGACCGACCGCCGGCTGATCTCCCTGCTCCTGCTGATGCTGGACTTTCTGGCGGTGGTGCTGGCCTTTCATGGCGTGGCGTGGCTGCGCGGCGCGCTGATCTTCGGCGATCTTGCCATCCTGCCGTTGCTGGGTCCGTTTGCCGTCCTGGTGCTGGCGATCTATCTGATCGATGGATATTCGCCACGCACCGACATGCTGAGCGTGGCCTACACCAGCCAGCACACCATTGCCCTCGGCACCGGCATGCTGGCGATGTTGCTGGTCACGTTCGTCTTCATCAAGGAGCAGTACTCGCTGCAATCCTCCCGGGCGGTGATCGCGCTGAGCTATGCGGTCCTGATCCCCCTGACCCTCAGCTACCGGCGCCGGGTGGCGTTGCGGGTCGCGGGGGAACGCAACCGCCGCCCCTTCATATTCGTCGGCAGCCAGGCCAGCTGTGTGGCCTTCAAAGAGGCCTGCGAAAAAAACCTCACCACCCAGGAAGTGCTTTTTGTGGCGACGGACGCCACCAGCCACGAGAGCAAGTCTCCCCTGGTCGGGCTCGAGATGAATGCCGTCTCCCAAATGCTCCCGCTCCTGAACCGGCTGGGCGGCCAGGTTGAAGCGATTGTGCTGCATGAGAGCAGCCGGGACCTGCCGTTCGCCGTGTCCGAAAAGCTCATGGAGCTGCATTTCTCCGGCATTCCCACCTACACGCTCGAGCTTTTCCATGAGATTTACTGGCGCAAGATTCCGCTCTATCGGCTGAACCAGACCTGGCTGTTTCAGGAGGGCTTCCAGATTGCGCGGGATCCGGTGTTCGAGCGCCTCAAGCGGCTCAGTGACATCGTCCTCTCCCTGATGGGCCTGGTGCTGGCCTCGCCGCTGCTGCTCGTCTGCGCCGCCGCGGTCCGGTTCGAGGACCGCGGCCCGGTCTTCTTCAAGCAAACCCGGGTGGGCAAGCACCGGGTGCTTTTCCAAGCCTACAAGTTCCGGACCATGCGGGCGAACGCGGCGCTGGGCGACCCCTATACGCGACCCAACGATGGCCGGATTACGCGCGTCGGCCGGCTGCTGCGCGCGATGCGCCTGGACGAGTTTCCCCAACTCTGGAACGTGCTGCGCGGGGATATGAGCTTGATCGGACCCCGCGCCGAGTGGCTCAAGCTCGTCGAGCGCTATGAACGAGAGATCCCCTGTTATCATTTCCGCCATCTGGTGAAACCCGGCATCACCGGATGGGCCCAGGTGAACTACCCGTATGGTTCCAGTCTCGACGACACGCTGCGCAAACTGGAATACGACCTCTACTACATCCGTTATTTTTCCTTCATCCTTGATGCCTCGATCGTGCTGAAGACGATTCACATCATGCTGTTTGGCAAGGGGCGCTGACCGGAATGTTTTGCTGGTGAAACGCTACGACTTCATCGTCATCGGGGGCGGCAGCGCCGGCTTCAACGCCGCCCGGGTTGCCGCGTCCCTCGGCAAGCACGTCGCCATCGTCGACGGCGCCAAGTCGCTCGGAGGGTTGTGCATCCTCCGCGGCTGCATGCCGTCGAAAACGCTGCTCTACAGCGCCGAGGTGCTGCACCACGCCCAACAGGGGCGCCACTTCGGCCTGAGGATACCCCGGGCTGAGGCGAACATGCCGGCCATCCACGCCCGCAAAAAAAGAATCATTGGCGACTTTGCCTCACACCGGGTCAAACAGCTCACCTCCGGGCGCTATGACCTCTATCGCAGTTGGGCCCGGTTCGTCGACGCCCATACCGTTGAACTGGCTGACGGTACCCGGCTGCGGGGCCGGCGCTTGCTCATCGCCACCGGCTCCAAGGTCAGCGTGCCCCCGGTGCCAGGCTTGCAAGATGTGCCGTTCTGGACCGGTGACGACGTGCTCGAACT
>JBAZMN010000358.1:0-3189 GCA_041649735.1 Opitutaceae bacterium
CTCGCGCTGCGTCCGACCTGCGAACACTGCAACAAGCCGCTTCCGCCCGATTCGCTGGAGGCGCGCATCTGCACGTTTGAGTGCACGTTTTGCGCAACCTGTGTCGAGCAGGTCATCGGCAATGTTTGCCCGAACTGCGGCGGCGGGTTCGTGCCCCGACCGGTTCGCCCGGTGCGAAACTGGCGCAATAACAATTATCTCGGAGCGATCCCGGCGCGCACGGTGCCGAAGCACAAGCCCGTCGATGTGGCCGCGCATGCCGCGTTCTCGGCCGAGATCCGCCGGATCCCTCCGGAGCGGCGGTGACCGAAGCGCCGGCGGGCGACAAGAACAACCACGAAGGCGACGGGCTGGACGAGGAGGCGCTGCAGGGTCTCGTTCGGCCCGCCGTGGTACCGCGGAATCAATTTCGGCTAGAGGCTATCCGGAAACTCTGGCGCAGCAGAAAATCGTAGGGGTGCTCTGCCGCACAACAGAGTCGCGCCCTTGGCCAAGGGCGCAGCAAGCCTGCGCCCCTACAGCATCAGTTTCCGGATAGCCTCTGGAAGCCTGCGCTACTTTTGCAGCCACGCTTCAACTTGATCCGCTTCAGTTCGCAGGGCCGGCTTGCCTCTTGCACCGAGATCGGGGCTTCAAACGCCGTCGATCTTGCGGATACGCTGGATGTGCCGGCCGCCTTCGAAGGGGGTCTCGAGCCACACGTGCACGATCTGCAGCGCCAGATCGAGGGAGACGGTGCGCGCGCCAAGGGAGAGCACGTTGGCATCGTTGTGCGAGCGGCTCCAGACCGCCACCTGCTCGTTCCAGCACAGGCCGCAGCGGATGCCGCGCACCCGGTTGGCGACGATGGCCTCGCCATTGCCCGAGCCGCCGAGCACGATGCCGCGCGCGTATTCGCCGCGGGCCACGGCCTCGGCCGCGGGCCGGATGAAGTCCGGGTAGTCGCAGGGGGCGTCGGAATCTGTGCCGAAGTCGCGCACGGTGTGCCCCTCGGACTGAAGCCGGGCCTTGATGGCCTCCTTGTACTGGTAGCCGGCGTGGTCGGCGCCGATGGCGATGGTGTATTTTTGCATGCGAAGCGGAGGAAAGTCCTGGTGCCGGGAGCTTCCCGGGAAACCCCGGCGGGTTGCAGGTGTCGATAGTTGAGTCATGTTATCGGTCGGCAACCCCTTTTTACCTCCATGAACCTCCGTCCATTGCTTCCCCTGCTGCTGCTCGTGCTCGCCGGGTGTGCCACCACGCCGTCCGAGCGCATCGCCAAAAATCATTCCGCCTATGCCTCCTGGCCGCCTGAGGTGCAGGCCAAGGTGCGGGCGGGCGAGGTCGCCATCGGGTTCACGCCCGAGCAGGTGCAGATGGCCCTGGGCGAACCCGACCACACCTTTACGCGCACGACGGACAAGGGCTCGGACGAGGTGTGGGGTTATCGCGATCACAAGCCGAGGTTCAGCTTCGGGTTGGGCATGATGGGGGGCGGCGGCTCCACCCGGGTCGGCGGCGCCACGGTGGTCAGCAGCCGCGAACCGTATTACGACGACGTGCTCCGCGTGGTGTTTGCAGAGGGCCGGGTGAGCGCGGTGGAGAAGCTCAAATAGCCGGGCGGCGGGCGGAATAGCCACCAACTTATTTTACAGGAGGCTACGGAGGTAGCAGAGAATTTCCCGACCGAGAAGACGGGAGATTTATCCATTTACGCACACCGGCCATTGCGTCGCTCTCTTCCTCCTGTTTCGCCGATCAGGCCCGGGAAGAAAGATAAAGAGTTCGAGGGAAGAACCGGAGGAATGGAAATGGGCGCAGCAAGCCTGCGCCCCTACCTCGATGACCGCGGCGGGGGCGCCGCGGCTCCAAGAAATATCCGGACTACGCTGCGGCCACGACCTGCCAGAATGCCGCCGAATCGCCGAGATCGCTGAATACGGCGTCGGGATTTTCCGTCCGCAGTTCCTCCACCGAATGCCGGCCGGTCGCCACCGCGATGGACCGGGCTCCGAAAACGCGGGCGCAGACCACGTCGTGCCGCGTGTCGCCGATGATCCAGGTGTGCGCGGGGCTGAAGTCGACCCCATGATGGGCCCGGGCCCGCTGCAGCGCGCAGGGTCCGAGTCGGTTGCGGTCCTCGGCGTCGTCGGCGAAGGCCCCGAACGGGAAATAGCGCCAGAGATCCCGGCTGGCCAGTTTGACCGCCGCGCTGCTGCGGAGGTTGCCGGTGAGCAGGCCCAGGGCGATGTCGCCGCGGGCGAGGGCGGAGTCGAGCAGCGCCGGCACGCCGGGCAGAAGGTGCACGCCGCGGTCGGCCAGCTCGGCCGGCAACGCCGCCAGGTAGCCGTCGGTGTAGCGCGTGAAATTGTCCTCCGTGGCGGGCAGGCCGAACTTGGCGAAGATCTGCCGCATGATCCAGCGGTCGGTGCGCCCCGCATAATCTATGTCGTTGACCGTCCCCTCGATGGCAAACACCTGGTGCAGGGCCGTGCGCAGGGCCCGCATGCCCGCGCCGCCGGCGGTCAGCAAGGTACCGTCAACATCCCAGAGAAGTAGCGTCTTCACAGTCGTGAAACAAAAGCGTTCCGGGGACGTCTCAGGTTTGCGAGCAAAACCATTCCGGTTATCCTGTTCCCCATGAAAACGTCCAAGTTCTTGTTGCTGGCGGTCACGGCCCTCGCGGCTTTCTGCCTGGCCGGGTGCTCCACCCCCGAGTCGCGCATCCGAAAAAATCCCGCAGCCTTCGCCCGCCTGACCCCGGCCCAGCAGGAGATGATCAAGAAGGGCGAGGTTGCCATCGGTTTCGACCAGGAGATGGTGCAGCTTGCGCTCGGCGAGCCGGATCATGTCTTCACCCGCACCGAGGCCGGCGGGGTCAGCGAGGTCTGGACCTACACCACCTACGAACTGCCGGACGGCAGCGGCCCGCTCTACCGCGGCTGGTACCACCGCTATTATTACTGGAACGATCCGTTCTATCCCTACTACCTGAACTATCCGTACCGGCGCGAACACGAGCACTTCCGCGTGACCTTCAAGGACGGCAAGGCGGTCTCCATCGATCAGGAGAAGCAGTAGCGGCCGGTCGCCCGCTTTGCTGTCCAGCAGAGTAGGAGCCTGCTCGCAGGCGATTTTCCTCTGCATTCGCGAGCAAGCTCGCTCCTACAATCGCAGAGAGAAGCACGGACGGCCCGGCGGCCTGTCCCT
>JBAZMN010000359.1:0-3185 GCA_041649735.1 Opitutaceae bacterium
ATCCCTACGCCTGCGCCACCGTTTTGTGGCAACTGGGTGACCGGGCTGGAGCTGAGGCCGCGGCCCGTCGCGCGCTGCAGATCGACCCCGCGTACACCCATGCCCGCCGGATGCTGCAGGGAAAATAATGCCGCTGGAGGCAATCTGCCTCGACGGGTTTAACTGCAGATGGAGACGGTGGGAGATTTTCGCGACGCCGCGGGCAGTTAACTGCGCTGGACAGCAGAGCGCCCGTACTTTTTTGAAATCACAACCTAATCGGTCCCGGCTTCGCCCGGCGGTGGCCATGGGATCGGGAAAAACTCTTTACGCAACGTCTCGCCGTGCGGATCCAACAGGTGCTGCTTTTCCGGATCGAAGTGCGGATTGGGCGCGGGCAGCGGCGCGTGGAGCGATTCACGCCATTGGTGCAATGCCTGCGCCAGATCCGCGGCTTTGGCCGCAGACTGGGCGGCAAGGTTGTGCTGTTCCCCGATGTCGGCTGCCAGATCGTAGAGTTCCAGATGGCCGTCTTCAGCCGATTCGATCAGCTTGTATCTGTCTTCCCGCACGGCCATGGCCGGGAAATCGTGATGGTAATCAGGAAAATAGAAAAACAGGCGTTCGCGCTTCAACGGGCCAGTTCCTGTCAAAAGCGGCACCAAGTTGGTGCCATCAGTGATGATGTTGGGAGTGAGCGGCTTCCCGGCTAGTGCCGCCATCGTCGGCAAAAAATCCGTGCTGATCACAGGGGTATCGCAAACCGATCCAGGTTTAATCTGACCCGGCCAGCGCACAATCAGCGGCACCCGGATGCTTCCTTCGTATAAACCGCCCTTCTCCCCCCGCAGAGGACTCAAATCCGTGATTTGCGCGCCCTGGCCATCATTGAAGATTCTTTTGACTCCGCCGTTGTCGGAAAAAAACATCACCACTGTTCGATCGCTCAAATGGAGTCGGTCCAGGGTCTCCAAAATGAGTCCGACCGACTCGTCCAAGGCCTGGCACATCGCGGCGTAGTGGGGGTGGATGGCGGCGGGGAAGCTCCGCCATTTCTTCTCGTATTTGCGCTTCAGTTCGTCGCGCGCTTCCAGCGGAACATGGGGCGCGTAGTGGCCGACATAGCAAAAAAACGGCCGATCCTTGTTTACGGCGATGAAGCGGATGGCTTCCTGGGTGACCGGCCCAACGAATTTCCCGGGATTGGCACGGGTGAATCTGTTCACCCTGGCCGAGAAATCGGCTCCCAAAATCGTCGCAATCTGCGCGCCCCGCTCGGCTTGGTCGGCGCCGATTGAAGGAGCAAAATCCCGCCACACGACGTGCATCCCTTCAAGAAAGGCGGGAGCGGCATCTGCTTTCCCAATGAGCTCTGTCGCGTAGCCCATCCCGGCCAGCCACTGCCCGAGCGAGGTGCCCTGCACGGGATGGTTGCCCCAATTCGTCGGCGGGATGATTTTCGCCCAAGGGCGGTCATTCGGCATAAACGGCGTTTTGTAAACGCCGGTGCGGGCCGAGTATTGCCCCGAAAGAATCATCCCCCGTGAAGGGGTGCACACCGGGGCAGTGTAAGCGCTGGTAAAGCGCATGCCGTCCGCTGCCAGGTGGTCGATCACCGGCGTTTCGCTGTACCGGTTGCCGTAACAACCAAGATCAGACCAGCCCAGATCGTCGGCTAGGATGAAGACGATATTCGGTGCAGACTCCTGAGGTCGGGCTAACGACGGGGCCAAGGCGACCAAGCCTATGGCCACCCAGACCCGCCAATGCGACGAGCGACAGAGAATATTGCTGGCCGACAGTTTTAGGAGCGGTGTCAGGCCAGTCGCAGCCAATATCGCCGGCAAACCAGGTCGCGTGGTCAGATGATTTTTCATGATCGGATTGTGTCTTTGGAATTCACCCGAATTCGTCAAAAATCAAGCACACTGGGGTGTGTCCTTTTTGAAGCAGGAGCTGGCCGCCAATACTATTAATTTCAGAATCGCACTGCCGTATGGATTGTCACGAAGCCAAGCAGCCCGGCCTCGACCAGAGTGTCGTTCTTCTTCCACACCCGCTAGTTCGTGAATGTATATTTGACGACTATCCTGTTCGATGTCTTTGCCTTTCTGTGGTTGGTTTTTCACATCTCTTTTTTCGGAGTATAACTCGGATTGGGGGTTGGCATCTGGGCACCGAGGCTCGCGCGCCAGTCGTGAAGCATCTTTCGAAGCTCCGCCGCTTTCTCCGGCAACTGGGTCGCAAGATTGTTCTTCTCGCCCAGATCGTCCTTTAGGTTGTAGAGCTCAATCTGGTTGTCTTCGAAGAGCTCAATGAGTTTCCAATCGCCCGCCCGGACGGCGCCTCCCGGTTTGACCCCGGAATGATAGTGGGGAAAATGCCAGAAAAGCGCTTCGCGGTTCAGCGTGCCGGTATCCTTGAGCAAGGGCACGAGGCTCAGACCGTCTTGATGTTGCATCGGCCGGGGCGGCAGGCTCGCCATGTCGAGCAGTGTCGGATACAAATCGGTGCTGATGACCAGCACGCTGGAAGTGCTTCCCGGCTGCGTCACGCCGGGCCATTTGATGATCAGCGGCACGCGCAATCCGCCTTCGTAACGCGTGGACTTGCCTTCGCGAGCAGGTGCGTTGTCGGTCGCCGTAATCATGCCCTCTCCCTCCTGAATCCATCGCAAACCGCCGTTGTCGGAGGTGAAGATCACGACCGTGTTGCCGGCGATACCCAGTTCATCGAGCGCCCGTAACACGCAGCCGATCGATGTGTCGAGCGTCTCGATCATTGCCGCCATCTTGGGGTGATTCTGCCCAGTGCGCGGCGCTTTCGTTCGATAGAGGTCCGTCAACGCTTCGTCGGCCTCGTACGGCACGTGGACCGTGTAGTGGCAGAGGTAGGCAAGAAACGGCTCCTTCGCGTGTGCGCGCATGAACGCGATCGTCGCATCGGTGAGTTGCTTCACCTTCTTGTCTTCGCGGTTCTTCGGGGGATCCTTCGCGACATCGAAGCCCTGTTTGCCCGGCGTGATGGACGGTTCGCCGAGATGCCATTTTCCGAAGTGCCCCGTGGCGTAGCCAGCTTCCTTGAGCGCCTCGGCGAACGTCACTTCCTCCAGCGGCAGGTATTGCGTCCAATGGGGGATTTTCAGCTTTTCGTTCGTCGGATCGGTCAGGCCAATAGCGTAGGTGAGATGGAGGCGCGCGGGGTAT
>JBAZMN010000360.1:0-3176 GCA_041649735.1 Opitutaceae bacterium
GCGCTGGCCGTCGTGATTGAAAGCAACGGCACGCTGACGCTCACCGACAAACGGACCCGGGAGGTCTACCCGCGGCTGCTGACGTTTGAAGACATCGCCGACATCGGCGACGGCTGGTATCACGGTTCCGCGGTCAACGACCAGGCGTTTGTTTCCACCGGCGCGGGCGCGGACATCGCCCTGGTCGCCAACGGCCCGCTCATGACCCGCTTCCGCGTGCGGACGGTGATGCGCCTGCCGGCGGAGTTCCGGTTCGACCGCATGATCCGTTCCGAGCAGATGACGGACCTGGTCATGGACAGTCTGGTCACCCTGCGCCGGGGCGGCGAGCGGCTCGAAGTGCGGACCACGGTGAACAACACCGTGCGCGATCACCGGCTGCGCGTGCTCCTGCCGACGGGCGCCCGGGCCCAAACCTACCTGGCCGACGGGGCGTTTGACGTGCTCGAACGGCCGATTGCGCTGCCCGCCGACAATCACCGGCACCGCGAGATCGCGGTCGAGCCGTGCCCGCAACAGAGCTGGACGGCCGTGGCGGATGGCAAGCGCGGCCTGGCGGTGGTGGCCGCGGGCCTGTGCGAAAGTTGCGTGCGGGATCTGCCCGAACGCCCCCTGGCGCTGACCCTGTTCCGGGCGACGCGGCGCACGATTTTCACCGAAGGCCAGCCGCAGGGACAGCTGCAAGGCGAGCTGACGTTCAACTACTGGATTGTGCCGGTGCGCGGTGCGGTGGACCGCGTCGGGTTGTGCGAACAGGGCATCCAACTGGGAGCCGGCATTCGCGACGTGCAGATGCGGCCGGCCGATATAACCATGCATCCCGCGAAAGCCGCGCTGCCGCCCCGCGCTTCGTTCCTCCTCGTCCGCGGCGGCGTGGTGGTCACGAGTGTGCGCGAGATCGGCGGGGCCCTTGAAGCCCGGTTGTTCAATCCCGGCCCGAAGCCCGTGAGCGCGACGCTCGATTTCCGGGGGCGGCCCAAGTCCGTGGCGCAACCGCGCTCGGCGCAGCGGGTCAACTTCGAAAGCCGGCCGCTCGGCAAGCCGGCGGCGGTCACAGGCGGGGTGTTCAAGACTGCGGTGCGGGCGAAGGAAATCGTCACCCTGCGGTTCACCGCCTGACCACCGGAATCATGAGCCTCCCTCCCTCCGCCGCCGGCCGGCGGAAACCGCGGGCGTTCAAATCCGCGCTCGGCCTGATCGGCCGGGCCGGATGCGGGCTGCTGCTGGCAGGGATTGCGGCCGCCGCGCCGGAGCCGCCGGCCGGCCGGCCGCTTTACACCTACACGCTGGCCCAGGACGGCACACCGGCGGCTTACGACGAGTCGCTGGCCGTGGCTTCATTGCAGGGGATCATCAACCGGGAGGCGCCCGAGGTCTATGTGCTCTCGCGCAACAACCCCCGCCCGCAATTCTGGCTCGACCTGCTCACGCAGGATGGCCGCTGGCTGGAGGGGCGCGAGCGGAAGCCGCTGGCGGACCTCGGCGCGCTGGTGCAGCTCGCCGGGAACCGGCTCAAAGGCGCGATCATCTGGGACCCCGCCGTGCCCGCCAGCGTCAACGTGGCCACCACCCTGGCCGGCGTGCGCGATGCCGTCGTGCTCAGCCCGGAGTTTGCGGACCGCTATCTTGCCCGCTGGCACCTGCCGGTGATCGAGGATCTGCGCGGACGGTTCACCGGCGCGGAGACGGGCAGCAAAAAGAACGACGCCTACCGCTGGGCGATCCGGGAGTACCTGGCCAAGGGACGGTGCTCCTCGCACCTGCTCTGCCTCTTCGAGGATTCCTTCTCCACCCGCGCCGGTGGCAACATCGGCTACGTGCTCACGCGGGACTGGGCCGTGAAGAACCGGGCGTTCGTCTTCGATCTCTCGCCTTGGGGCGACGAGAAACCCCAGGACGATCCCGCGCAGCGGCTCGGCCTGGACCTGGAAAGCTACCGCCTGATCCTGGAGGAGGTGCTGCGCCAGACAGCCGGCCGGCAGATGACGGAGATGACGGGCTTCTTCGTGTTCTCCAAGTACAGCAACGTGCCCGGCCACCAAAGCGCGCACGAGCCCGTGCCGACGGAGTGGGAAACAGTCCATCTGATCTCCCCCTATAACATCTATCAAAACACCTCCTCGAGCGACTGTTTCAACCAGTCGCTGCACAGCCAGGCGCCCCGCCCGGTGCTCAGACAGCATCACGACGCCAAGCCGGTCCCGCTGGAGAACAAGACCTACCTTTGCATCCTGATGGCGGACTACGATTCGGCCTACGTGCTCTACGATTTTCTGCCGAAACACTGGAATAACCCGGGCCGCGGCCAGCTCCCACTGGCGTGGGGGATCAATCCCAACCTGCTCGAAACCTATCCGGACCTGATCGCCTATTTCTACAGCACCGCCACGCCGGCCGACACCTTCACCAGCGACGCCAGCGCCGCCGGCTACGTGAACCCCAACCGCATCCGTCCTGAATTCCTTCCGCTGTTCGTGCGGCACAACCAGAAGTTCTTCCGCGCGGCGGACATGACCATCGCCCCGATGGTGCTGGATTGGGATCAACCCACTCCAGCGGTGAAGGACGCTTACCAGCAGTTCGCCCCCGACGGCTACGCCACCATCATCTGGGACATGCACACGGCCAGCGGGAAATCCGTCGAGCCGCAGGTCTGGAAAGGCATGCCGATCCTTGAGCTGATCAACGACGCCAACGAGTTTCCGGGTGTCGAAAAAACAGCCGACATCATGGCCGAGGCCATCAAGACCCGCGGCAACCGGGTGCCGGGGTTTTATTTTTTCCGGATCGTATGGGCAAATCCGACGAACATTGCCGACACGCTCGCCGCGCTGCGGCGCCGGCACCCGGATCTGAACTTCGAAGTGCAGGACCCGGACACTTTCTTCGCGCTCTTCAAGAAATCCATGGAGCGATGACCCAAATTTTTCGGCTCATGCCAGCCATGCCCGACCTTCCCTGACCGCAAACCCCCGACCCACCCTCCCGCGCGGCGGAGCTGCCAAGCCGCGATCACCCGAACCCCATGCATTCCTTAGCCCCCCTCGACTACGCCATCATCATCGGCTACCTCGGCCTGAGCCTGATCATGGGCGTCCTCATGACCCGCAAGGCCAGCTCCGGCCTGGATCACTACTTCCTCGGGGGGCGCACGCTCCCCTGGTACCTCCTTGGCG
>JBAZMN010000361.1:0-3163 GCA_041649735.1 Opitutaceae bacterium
TGGAAGGAATCCGGTCGCGGCCGCGGGCAGTGAGCTCGTAATATTTGCGGGGCGGGCCGGCATCGGATTCCTTCCATTCGTAATCCAGCAGCTTCTCGCGGCGCATCTTGCTCAGGAGCGGATAAAGCGTGCCCTCCTGCGTGGCGAATTCCGTTTCTTTCAACTGCCGCAGGATGTCCGCGACGTAGACCTTGTCGGCGGAGATGATCTTGAGGAGCAGGAACTCCAGGAGTCCCTTGCGGATCGGGGTGAACTTTTCGTTGATGCCCATGCTCGTTTATGTAAAGCTACCTTGTTAATAAAAGGTAGCATTCGAAGGGAAGGCTGTCAAGAGGCAATCACGACTTCCCCTTCCGCCTGCCGGTCGATCCGTCTACCGGAACAGCAGCACCGGGACCTTGCAGCGGCGGATCATGGCCGTGGTGGTGCTGCCGATGATGAGCTGGCGGATGCGATTGTGGCCGTAGGCCCCCATCACGAGGAGGTTGATGCCCCGCCCGTCGACGTAGGCCCCGATCTCGTTGTCCGGCGCTCCCACCAGCATCTGGGCCACTGGCGCGTAACCGGCGGCGCGGAGCACACCCTCGGCGGCCTGCAGGGTTTTGAGCGCAGCCTCCTCCTCGCTGCGCGCGGCCACGGTCACGAGGTGCAGTTCGAGGTCCTTGAAGGCGGCGGTCGTGGCGAGAAACTCCAGCGCCTTCTGGCAGCTCTTGCCGCCGTCGTAGGCAAAGAGCATGCGCTCCACCGGCTTGAAGGCGCGCGAGGTGACCAGACAGGGCCGGCGGCTGGCGCGCACCACCCGCTCCATGGTCGAGCCGAGATGCTCGGTCGCGAAATTGGCGTTTTCCCCGCGCTTGCCGAGCATGATGAGATCGACGTTGGCCTCGAAGTCGTGGAAGGTGTCGACGAGAAAGCCGACTTTGTGGGTGAAGGTCACACCGGCCGGCAGCGGCAGGGCGGCAAAATGCTTCCGGGCCTGTTCGAGGATGGCTTTGGCCCGCTCCTGCTCGAATTCCTGCAGCTTGCCGAGCACGGCCTGGTAGGGCTGCACACCGAGGCTGCCGCTAAGGTCGGCGACCATCGGGACTTCGAACTGGCGCAGATCCGAGACGTAGAGGACCTCGAGCGCGGCGCCGGTGCGCTGGGCCATCCAGGCCGCGTACTCATAGCAGACGAACGAATAGGCCGAACCGTCGGTACAGACGAGAATCTTGTTCATGCGGCGTCCTCCGGAAGGGGTTGGGGTTCCTGACTGCCGTCATGCTGACACGCGGACCGGCCGGCGTCAAATCGTCGTGCCGGAGGGTACCAGCGCGCCCTTGGGCACCACCAGCACGCCGTCGCGGATCATGATCTCGTGGGGATAATCGCCGTTGGGCTTGCCGTCCGGCGAGAGCACACAGCCGTCGCCGATGCGGGCGTTCTTGTCGATGATGGCGCTGCGGATGCGGCAGTTGTAACCCACGCCGACGTTGGGGATCCCGTGGGCGGCGTTCTCCTTGATCTCGCTGTCGCTCTCGTAGAAATCGGCGCCCATCATCACCACGTCCTCGAGGAAGGAGCCCTCGCGGATCATGGACCGGATGCCGATGACGCAATGCTTGAGCGAGGTGTCGGTGATGATCGAGCCGTCGCCGACCACCATATAGTCGATATGGCAGCGGTTGATCTTGGTCGCCGGCAGGAAGCGCGCGTGGGTGTAGATGGGCGTGGTATGCGTGTAGAAATTGAAGGGCGGCAGCGGCTGGGCAAACGCCAGGTTGGCCTCGAAGAAGGCCCGCACCGTCCCGATGTCCTCCCAGTATCCCTCGAACAGGTAGGCGCTGAGGCGCTTTTTCCCAAGCAGACTCGGAATGATCTCCTTGCCGAAGTCGGTCATGTGGTTGTCGAGCGCATCCTGCAGCACGTCGCGGCTGAACAGGTACATGCCCATCGAGGCGAGGCAGCGCTTCTCGGCCGAGGGCGTGCTCAGCCGCGACGCCAGCGCCGGGCTGATGGCCAGGCTGTCAATGACGGCGGGATCCCGGGGCTTTTCGGCAAATTGCTTGATTTCAAGATTGTCGTCCACGCGCATCACCCCGAGGCCCTCGACTTTCGAGGCGGGCACGGGCAGGGCGGCAATCGTCACATCGGCACCGGTGGTGATATGCTGGGCGATGACCTTGCGGAAATCCATCCGGTAAAGCTGGTCGCCCGAGAGGATGAGCAGGTAGTCGTGGGGATGGGTGCGAAAATGGACCAGGTTGCGGCGCACGGCGTCCGCCGTGCCCTGGTACCAGTCGACGCTCTTCTCGGTCTGCTCAGCCGCCATGATGTCGACGAAACCCCGCCCGAACGAGTCGAAGTGATAGGTGCTCTGCACATGGCGGTGCAGCGACGCCGTGTTGAACTGCGTCAGCAGAAAGATGCGGTTGATGTCCGAGTTGAGGCAGTTGCTGATCGGAATGTCGACAAGGCGGTATTTGCCCGCCAGCGGCACCGCCGGCTTGCAGCGTTCCTTGGTCAGGGGATACAGGCGGGTGCCACGACCGCCGCCCATGATGACTGCGAGCACACTAGGGTTGATGTTCATGGGTAGGAGAAATAGGCATGATCCCGGCAGCACCTCCCGTCGCTCGGCCCTCATGCCGAACCGCCTTCCGGGACCACCCGCGGGGGCCGAAATCCCCGCGGACCCGCACGGACGGCAAGCTCAGAGGAGGAACGCCGGTCGGACGCTCAATAACCTTGCTCAAATTTTGCGGTACTCCCTAAAATCGCGAGCTTAAAGAAAGCAACTTATGTGTGGCATTGTCGGCTACGTGGGCAAACAGAAGGCGTCCGCCATCCTGCTCGAAGGCCTGAAACGCCTCGAATACCGGGGTTATGACTCCGCCGGCATCGCCGTGGAGCACGACCACCAGTTCGAGGTGGTCAAGAAGGTCGGCCGGGTCGACACCCTGCTCAAACTGGCGGCGCAGCACCGCCTCAGCGGCACCACCGGCATCAGCCATACGCGCTGGGCCACCCACGGCGGGGTGACCGACGCCAACGCCCATCCGCATGTCAGCAACGACGGCCGGTTCGCCCTGGTGCACAATGGCGTGATCGAAAACTACGCCGGCATGAAAAAGTTCCTCGCCGGCAAGGGCTGCACCTTTGTGTCGGAGACCGACACCGAGGC
>JBAZMN010000362.1:0-3160 GCA_041649735.1 Opitutaceae bacterium
GGGCGAGCTGGCGGGTGTGACCGACGCCGTCAACGTCGCCGCCGTCGTCGCCAAGACGACGAAGCTGGTCGTCCAACAAACCATCGACATCCCGCGCATCCTCGTGGTGCCGAAGGGCGAGGTGACGAGTGGATTCAACGCATTCGCCCTGGATGCCGGCTCCATCCATTACCAGCCGGTCGAACGCGACATTCTCATCCAGCACCTCCGCACACACCAGCAGGAGACGCTGGCCACGCCGGGCAGCGGGCAAACCGAACTGCGGATCGAGGATTACCTTGTTCGAGCGTTGATCGATTTCGACGACATCTCTTACGACCATCATGCCGACCTGCTTTATGATCTGGCCGGGCAGATGGTAAAACACCTGCGCAGCTACCTGAAGGATGAGGGCGAGGTGCTGAACGTGCTCCAGTATTACCAGCGCCAACTGGCCGATTTTATGCATGCCCAGATGCAGCGGCACCACTGGGAAAAGGCCGCCGGCTACGAAGTGGTCGTGAGCAAGGGCTTCACCACCCTCAAGCCACCCGCAGCCACCGCACCGGATGAAGCCGTCCACAACTTCCGGCAGCCGGTGGCCGACAAGACGAAGATCGCACAATTGGCCTTCGGCGGGTTTAGCCGCTGTATCTTCCCGGTGCAGAAGTTCGATTCCGATACCGAGCGGCTTCTCGCCATCGTGCTGGATCAGGACTCGCTGAAGTGGTTCAGACCGAGCCGGGGGCAGTTCCTGCTCTTCTACAAGTGGGGTGTCGACCAACGGGAATATCAGCCGGACTTTGTCGCCGAAACCGCGGATGCCATCTACCTGCTGGAGCCGAAGGCGCGAAATGACCTGGAGAACGGCGAAGTACAGGCGAAGAAGGACGCCGCGGTCAAGTGGTGCCAGCACGCGACCGTTCACTCGGCCAAACATGGTGGCAAAGCTTGGAAGTATTTGCTCATCCCGCACGACGCCATTGCCGGGAACATGAACATCAAAGGTCTCGCGGCACAATTCACCTGCGGGTGAGAATCTTGCCCTGTCTCTCAATAAACGGTTTGGTTATTAGCAATGTTCCCCCACCATGTCGAAAGCATCAGGCGGACGACGGCCCATTTCTCCCGGCAAGCCGGCGTGAAAGGCCTGCTGCTCGGCGGTTCCCTGGCCCATGGCTTCGGTGCGGTCCACTCCGACGTGGATGTGATGATCCTGGTGTCCGACCAGGAGTATGCCCAACGCGCCAAAACCGGCCGCATTCATTTCTACAGCCGGGAACTGTGCACCTATCCCGGAGGCTACGTGGACGGCAAATATCTCTCCCGGTCATTTCTCGATCAGGTCCGAACCCGCGGCACCGAGCCCGCCCGCTATGCGTTCCAGGGGGCCAGGGTGCTTTTCTCCCGCGATCCGGCGTTGCCCCGGCTCGTCCGCGAAATCGTCCGGTACCCAGTCGCGGAAAAGGCCGGGCGCATCCGGCGCTTTTGTGCCCAATTCGAGGCCTGGTTCTGGTACACGGGAGAAGCCCGGAAGCGGCGGAATGCCTACCTGCTGAGCACCGCTGTCAGCAAGCTCGTGCTCTTCTCCGGGCGCATGATCCTCGCGCATAACGAAATGCTTTACCCCTACCACAAATGGTTCCTGCGCGTGCTGGCCGCGGCGCCCGAAAAACCGGCGGGGCTGCCGGCCCTGATCAGGGAAATCCTGCTCCATCCCACCAGGAGAAACCTGGAGCATTATGCGCGCATCGTGCGCAAATTCCGCGCCTGGGACCCCGGCCCGCCCAGCTGGCCGGTCCAGTTTATCGCGGACAGCGAACAGCATTGGTTGTCCGGACCGCCACCGATTGACGATCTCTGATCCATCAACACCGAACCAGATGCTGTCCGCTGGAGGCTCGGGTCACGGCCCTCTCGGCAGCTCCCGCCGGTACCGGTCCCGGTAAAGGCCGATCTCCTCCACCGGGATCGGATGGAAGCCGATCGCCTCGAAGAACGCAGCGGTGCCCTGCCTGAACCGAAAATCGCCCTTGGCGGCATTCACGAAGCCGATCCGGGCGTCGGTGGCCGCGACGTTTTGGAACAGTTCCCAGCGGTCGGGACGCGCCCGCGCCGGCGGCACGACCGGCGACTTTCCTTGGTCGGTGCTGGCCGGACTCGCCTCCCAGGCTCCGGCGCAACGCCAGGCCACATTGCGCCAGAGGTAGTTCAGGGCCGGCAGGTCGAACAGGTGCGCCAAGCTCGGGTAGCGGGTGCGGTAGAGCCCGGTCAGGTAGAAATCCGCCGGTTGCCTGCCGTCCTTGATCTGTTGCCAAACGCCATTGGACTCCTCCCAGCCGCCCGTCACGCATTCCCGGCACTCCGCGAAGAGGTTGTTTTCAATGAGGTCGTCCCGACCGGAGTTGATCTGCACAGCGCCAAAAGCGCCATAGGCCGCGCGATAAAAGATGTTCCCATACACCAGCATGCCGGAGATGACATCGTCAAAGCGGATGGCGGCCCGGCCGGCCACCGCGGGCACCTCCCGCCCCTGGGGGCCAATCTCGCGGAACAGATTGTAGCGGAAGACCACCCCGCGGTAGGTCGGATTGCCAAACAGCTCCATCGCCCCCTGGTCGTCAGATTCAAGCACCGCGTGGCGGACTTCGTTGAACTCGATGAGGTGGTCATTGCCCTCGATGCGCGCAACACTGCTCGGACAGCTGTAGAACAGATTGTGAGCCACCCGGTTCCCCACCCCTTCCAGTTGCACGCCCGGCGTGTAGGTGCGATCGATGCGGCCGAAGTCGTGGATGCGGCAGTTCTCCACCACATGGCCGCCCGGAGTCAGGGTCGCCCGGTCGCCGCCGATCACCTCGCTGGCCCGACGGCCGATCGTGTGAATGTCGCAGCCCACGAGCACGTCCCGGTGGCCCCCGAGGATGCTGATCCCGTTTCCGGCCATGCGCCGGATCGTGCACCCGCCCACGAGGCAGTCTTCCGCGTCCTTGAGGATGATGCCGTCGCCCCGGGCGAGATCCAGGATCAGACCTTCGAAACGGACATGTGACACGCCCTGCGCCTCGATCATCGGCTGGGAAAGCAGGGAGATCTCCACCGTCGCCTTGGCGAGGTCTGTCGGTGGATAAAGATAAAGGATCCCGGAGGTCCGATCCAGATACCATTCGCCCGGCTCGTC
>JBAZMN010000363.1:0-3157 GCA_041649735.1 Opitutaceae bacterium
GGCCATCCGGCAGGAACAGGTGACCAATTCCTTCGGCTCGCCCACGCTCTGGCGCAGGATTGCGGATCATTGTCTCGCGCACGGCCTCACGCTGCCGAGCCTGCGCCGGGTGCTTTGCGCCGGGGCGCCGGTGCCGGCTTCGCTCTGGACCGACGCGCCCCGCTTCCTCCCCCGGGGCCGGTTGCACAGTCCGTACGGTGCGACCGAGGTTCTTCCTGTCAGCACTGTGACGGCCGACGCCGTCAATCCCGCCGCCGTGCGCGGCGCCTGCGTGGGCCGGCCCCTGGCGGAAAACCGGGTGAAAATCATCGCCCTGACCGATGGTCCGATCGCGACGCTCGCCGACGCACGGGAACTGCCGCGCGGCGGGATCGGCGAGATCATCGTGTCGGGCCCCACGGTGACGCGGGAATACGATCAACTCCCGGAGGCTACTAAGTTGGCAAAAATCCAAGCACCGGACCCACTTGGCACTTTGCCCTTGAAACTTGCTACTTCCGCGCCGCCGCGCGGCGCGGTCTGGCACCGCATGGGTGACTGCGGATATCTCGATGCGGAAGGCGTCCTCTGGTTCTGCGGCCGCGTCACTGAACGCGTGGAGACGGCCGGCGGGCCCATGTTCACCGAACCCTGCGAGCAGGTGTTTCGGGTCCATCCGCAGGTGGCGCGCTGTGCGCTGATCGGCTTGGGGTCGCGCGGCCAACAGGTGCCGGCCATCGTGATCGAACCCAAGGCCGGTACGCCGCTGCGCTCCGCCGCCGACCGGCAGGCGTTCGCGGATGCCCTGCGCCGGCTTGCCCTTGGCCACGCCCACACGGCGGGCATCCGCCGCTTTTATTTTCATCCGCGTTTCCCGGTGGATGTGCGGCACAATGCGAAAATCCACCGCCACACGCTCGCCCGCTGGGCTGCCTCCCGAAACGGCGTCACGTTTCGGGAGTGACGGGTGAAAATGAAAGTGAAAGTGATTGAGTCGCCCCCTGCCGTGTCTGCCACTCTCACCCCCCACTCTCACTTTCACTCTCCACTTGGACCCGCCCTCGTGACCGGCGGCACGGGTTTCCTTGGCCGGCACCTGGTGGAGCGGCTGCTCGCCCAGGGCCGCGCCGTCACTGTGCTGGCACGCCGGCCGGCGCCGGACCTGGAAAAACCAGGCGTGCGCTTCGTGGCGGCCGACCTGGCCGACGCCGACGCGGTGGCTGCGGCGTGCGCCGGCGTGGAGACGGTGTTTCACGTTGCGGCCAGGGTCGGCGTGTGGGGCCGCTACGACGATTACTTCCACGCCAACGTGCTGGGCACCCGCGCGGTCCTCGACGGCTGCCGGATCCACGGCGTGCACCGGCTGGTCTACACCAGCACGCCGAGCGTGGTCTACAATGGCCGCGACCTCGCTGGCGCCGACGAATCGCTGCCCCTCACGACCGCCTGCCCGGCGGCTTACCCGCTGACCAAGGCCATCGCCGAACGCGAGGTGCTGGCGGCCAACTCGCCGGAGCTGCGCACGGTCGCGCTGCGCCCGCACCTCATCTGGGGCGCGGACGATCCCCATCTCGTGCCCCGTCTCCTCGCGCGGGCCCAATCCGGACGCCTGCGCATCGTCGGCTCCGGCCGGAATCGTGTCGACCTGGTCCACGTGCACAACGCGGTCGACGCCCACCTCTTGGCCGAGCTCGCGCTCGGCGGATTTGTCGCCGGGGTCGCCTGCTGTGAGCGTGTCGAACCGGCTGGCCCCGGTCCGCAATCCATATCCGAGACGAAGGATCCGGGCTCAACGAGCCCGGCTACATCCGCCGCAGGCAAAGCCTATTTCATCACCAACGGCGAGCCGGTGGTGCTCTGGGAGTGGATCAACGGCCTCCTGCGCGCGCTGGGCCGGCCGCCGGTGACCAAACGCCTGCCGCTCGGCGCGGCCACCGCGGTGGGCGCGGCTTGCGAGGCGCTGTGGCGCCTGCTGCCGCTCGCGGGCGAGCCCCCGCTGACGCGCTTCGTCGCCAAGGAACTCGCCACCGATCACTGGTTCGACCTCAGCGCCGCCCGGCGCGACCTCGGTTACCAGCCGCGCGTGTCGATGGCCGAGGGCATGGCCGAACTGGTTGCGCACCTGCGTCACTCCGCCGCGCTGTAGGGCGGGGTCGCCTTCTTTTGCCGAGGTTATCGAGCGCACGCCGGACGACGATACCCTAGTGTAGGAGCCTGCTTGCAGGCGATTGATCCTCTGTCATCGCGAGCACCTGTCCACCAGAGCTTCAGCGACGGCGGAAGCTCGCTCCTACAATTGCATGAGTCCGGACTCAGCCCTATCTCACCAGGATACGGCGAACGAGGGTTACCATTGCCATTCCTTCGCATCGAACCTGGTGGCAGTGGGCGCTTCCCCATACACCAAGTGGTCGTCTTCCGCCGCAGCCATACGATTGAATGCGTCGGCCCAGCCGGCACGCGGTGGCTTCATCGGACGATCGACGCGCCCCTTCTTTACGCTCGCAACACGATTCTTTCGCTGCCCTTGGTTGTAGGAATTCATAACTTTACCAAAAGCCTACAGAATGCCATTGTGCGGTACAGCGCAACCGGCAACAATCATCGCAATGGCTGAGACGTTCGCTCAATACTTGGAAAAGTGGTTGAAGCTAGCGACGGCACAGGGACTCAACAATCCCCTCGTGAAAATGCCGGTGAAGCGATTCCGTCTCTTACAACCCCACGAATTCAGCACAATCGCAGACGGCGGCAGCTGGAGCATCGGCACGATGAGTGACCCGATTGCCCGCAACCTCCACAAAAATTTTCAGACCTATATTCGAGAACGGGGCGAGCATTGTGCATTTGTTTGCTCTGGTTCAGTCGAGATGACGATTGCAGCAGGAATTGGCCAGCAAGCGAGGACGTCTCTTTTCCCGGTCAGCCTGAAACGCGCAACGCTTCACACGAGCGGCGAGCAAATCAAGGTAACCGTATCAGAAGACGAAGTTTGGCAGTTCAATCCAGTTCTTGCTGCACATCTCAAAGGTCTCGGTATTCAGACTCCCGCTAGTATCGCTGAGAATCCCACACAAGCGACGGGGTGGCTGAAAGCTCAACTCGGAAACCGGGCCTCGCAGGTCAAGACCGACTGCTACGTTGGGCTTTTCAGCAGCCAGCAAATGGTAATTCAAGG
>JBAZMN010000364.1:0-3157 GCA_041649735.1 Opitutaceae bacterium
TCACGTCGCTTAGTAACATGCCAGTCAACTCCGATACCCGAAGTCCAGCAGCAAAGCCCAGATGGAGCATAGCCCGATCACGGATTCCAGCCCGGGTACGGAGGTCCGGAGCATTCAGGATCGCCTGCATTTCGGCTATGGATAGATAGCTGATCAAAGGGATACCTGATTAGCAAGATACCTCAGCCGCCCTGAGCCAAGGCTCCGGTCGCGGCCCGATGGCGACGGCGGCGGCGAGGAGGCGGTGGGGTAGTGTCTCCAGATGGAAGCGGCGGTTGAAGCGATAGACGAATGCGGCCAGATAGCGTGTGCCGTACTTGGCGAAGTCGAAGGCATGGTAGGCACCGCCGAAGCTGGTTTTGAGATTGCCGAGGATGGTGTTCACCCAGCGGAATTCCGGCAGGTCGTTGGGCTTGCGGCCGCCCACAATAATGGACTGATGAAGGCAACCCGCGTCCGTGACGCCGGCAAAGCAGGCCAAGCCGTCGGATACGACGCGACAGCCCGGGCTGAGGTCGGTGTTGGCCCAACCCGCCACCGCCTTGCGGGTGAAGCCGGGTACCGGCGCCAGCTTGAGGTACAGCGGATGACCTTCGGGCGTCAGCGAGACCGCGGCAATGAACGGTACCTTGTTCTCCGAGCCGCGCCCTGCGGTGCCGCCAGTCAGTTCACCGCCGAAGTAGGCATCGTCCACCTGAATGTCGCCGCTCAAGGAGTACTGGGCATCGCGTTCGGCCATGGCCTGCATCAGTTTCTGCTGGATCAGCCAGGCGGTGGGGTAACTGACACCCAACTGCCGCTTCAGGGCGAGCGCTGACAAGCCGGTCTTGGCCTGGCTGATGAGGTAGATCGCCAGGAACCACACCGTCAGCGACAGATGGGTGCCCTGGAACACGGTGCCGGCGATCAGCGAGGTCTGTTTCCGGCAGGCCCGGCATTGGAACATCTTGTGGCCGCCGCCTTGCAGCAGGCAGTACCCCGCCTCGCCGCAGCCGGGGCAGCGGAAGCCTTGCGGCCATCGCGTTTGTTCCAGCGCTGCCGCGCACTGCGCTTCAGTGCCGAACTGTCCGAGGAACTCCGGCAACGACAGGCCCGGTTGGAATTGGATGCGATTCATGGCCATGATGGAAGCCTCTCGGGTAACGGGAACTCCAGTATGCGCCGTCTGCGGGTCCAAAACCGCGGACGGCTGAGGAAAGCTTCTAATCAGGAAGGGATATCGGCCTTCTTCGAGGGAATGGCAAGAATGCGCAGGCTCTGGTCAAGGACCGACGGCATGCGATGTTCGACGAAACGCATGAACCTAAAAAGAGCGGTTGCCCCGCTACGCCGGGGCAGGTAACCAGCAAGGCGGCTGCAATTCGCGCCCGCGGAGGTATTTGACCAGGGCCAGGCTGAGTATCCGGCACCAGCGTTGGACCGAGGTCAACTGCTCCGCAGTTGACCGAAGCTGCTTGAAGAAGGCGCTGATACGGCGGTAGCCGTCAATCACCTTGGGAGCCTCGGCGTGGGTGCTGGTGATGACCAGGCGGTTCTGACCGGCATGACGGGTCTGTTTGCCGATGGCGTGGAGCATCAACGGGCGGGATGTGATGGCCTCGGTATGCTGGCCAGGGTCCAGGAGACGGACGAACAGGCTCCACCAGTTGTACACCAGCGCAGTGATGCGGGCCATGAAGCGGCAGCGCTTGAGGTCTTGGGTGGTGAAGCCGCCCCAGGCCCAGTGGTTCTTCAATTCGTCGAACGGATTCTCGGCATCGGCGCGGTCCCGATAGAGTTGGGCGACGGTCAGGATTTCCGCGTCCAGCGACGTGACCCGCACCGCGTATTCGTACACCGCGACGTCATCGCACAGTTCCGTGAAGCCCAGTTGCATCTGCCGGGGATTGCGCTGGTCCACGACGGCCAGGTCCTTCTTCACCCGGCGGCGCAACACGATGACCCGCCGCGCCCGTCCCCAACCGGCAAGCCGCAGTTCGCTTTCGGCTCCTTGCCAGCCTTGACCGGCATCGACCCATGTCCGCCCGCCCATCAGCCGCTCCACCAAGCGCCGCGTCCCGGAGGTCAGCCGGAGTTTGAACACATAGGGCAGTCCTTCCTGTTCCGCCCGCTGCATGTTGGCTTCGGTTCCCCAATCCCGGTCACCGCGGATCAGCACCGGCCAGTGTTCGCGGGGAATCCGCTGCAGCAGCGCCCATAGTCCGGGCGCGCTGTATTTGGAGGCGGTCTGTTTGCCGGTTTGTACCTCCACCTCCAGCACCAACCGCAAATGCGCGATCAGATAGGTATGGTAGGTGTGCGACGGACGACCCGGTTTATGCGGGTTGTAGCCCACTTCCGCGCCTTCCTGGTGGCCATACAGCGGCTTGACCGTGACATCGGCATCCAAAATCCACGGCTCGCTCAACAACGGCCCATAGACCCGGCCCAAGTGCTCTTGCAGCCAGGCGACGCCCGCGTCTTCGTCGAGTTTGCCGAATGCCCGCCGCACTGAATCCTCGCTCACCACCTTGCTCATCCCCAGCAAGGCCGGATTCACACCATCACCCCGCAACGCACTGATATGCGCATAGCGCTGATGACCCGACAACACCGACAACAGCACCGTCCCCAAGACATCCGCCTTGCGCGGTGCATTCGGGCTGAGCCACTGCAAGGGAGACTGCGAGACCCACGGCTCGTACAAGCCGCTGACCTGAAGATACTCAATGAAAAACGGCAGCTGGCCCAGTGGCGTCACCGCCGCCTGCGGATTCCACTCCACATGGATACGGCCGCCAAACGTGTCCACCGCGATCGGCTCCGATACAGGAATCAACGCCCCCTTGTCTCCTTCACCCGCAGGGTGAACCACCAACTCTTTCATAGGCCCCTCCAGGCGCCATTATTTCAATAACCTGCCACCACCGGCCAGATGGCAACTGCTCTTTCCAGGATTATCAATTCTGATGGCCTATCAACCACGCGTCTCAACGAAACCATCGCGCTGCTCCCGTAGCGGTATGCAAATGGTTCTTCGGCCCTAACTACTTAGTCTCTGAGGCGGTTCATATGCTTCACTTGGCCGTCGCGAAATTCAGCTCGACGCGCGCCTAGGCAGCCAGATCCTTGTGTTTGTGAGCGATGAGCTTCAATAGCGCCTTGTGGGGGTCCGCGA
>JBAZMN010000365.1:0-3150 GCA_041649735.1 Opitutaceae bacterium
CGAGCCGGCGATCCACTGCGCCTTCCATTCACCGCGCTCGAGCAGGCCCATTTCCCAAAAGGCCCGGTCGGTCGACTCGGCGCAATGGTCATGCTCATCCCATACTTTCACCCGCCACCACGCCCGTTGGCGGGATCGGAGCGGCTTGCCGCCATAAATGATGTGCAAGGATGAATCGGAAATCTTCTTGCCGCTGTCCCACAGATCGGGGGCGCCACCCGGCTCCGACGAGACCAGAATCTGGTATGCGGTCTGGTGCGCCCCGCGGCGGTGTTCAGCATCGAGCCACCAGGCCAAGCGTGGTTGTCGCTCATCAAGACCGAGGGGATTCTCAAAGTATTCGCAACGCAGATGAACAGGACGGCAGGTTGCTTGAGACATGTGGGTTTTGGGGCGGAAGGAACGCCTGCGGTCCGGCCATTCGGCTTCGGTGCCAGACGACAGACGGGGGCGGAAGATGGCATTTGAAAAGCGAATGGTCGAGATTTCTGTAGCATGAAGCACTCGTGAGTACGGGGCGTTTTATTGGAATGCAGTTTGCACGAATTATGGTTAATAAATATCTCAAACATCACTTGGAGAATTAGATATGATATTTCATGTAGACATTAATTAATCCATGGCGATAAGTGGAATCGAAGCTAATCCATTGATGGACAAAATGTTTTACTGCCTCGCTGTAGAATTTCTCTCACCGTCTGAATATCGGTAGAGATCCCTAAAGCAGTGGCTGGATGCAGTGACCAAACGTTGAAGTAACTCGCGGCGTACCAATGCCCCGAGTGCCCCTTCCCCGGTCCGTTCCACCTGTTACGCGGCAGGAAAGGAAACCAGCGATGGTGATGGTTGCATGCCGGCGCGACCGCTTCGCTTGCATCCATGGGCCGTTGTAGAAAATGCCGGTGTTGCGCGCCTCTGGATGCCAAGGCCAACGCCATGCTTGGCTGCATTTCAGCCGCAGCTTATGATTCACAGTCTCTGCCGGGCGGGTGACCAGCAGGTCGTGCGGCCACCGACTTGCTCACGAACAAGCGGGACTCCGGTGCGTGGGCAGCAGCCTCCATCCTCCCAGCGGTGATTAAAAAGCCAGGAATCGGGAATATGGACGTTGAGCGCGGGTGGCACTTGGTGGCCACGCCCGGCGATCGTATCGAGCGCGAGGCGGCAGACCTTGCGACATTCGCGCCACACCGAGCGTACCTCCGCGGGTGTGAGTGTCCCGGCTGAACGCCTGGGGTGAACGGCGGCCCGCCAGAGGATTTCGTCGGCCATCCAGTTGCCGACACCCGGGAAACACTCCTGCATAAGCAGGACTGCCTTGATCGGCATGGATCGATGGCGGTGAAGAAAAACAGTCACCGCCGTGGTTGTAAATGCAGCGGACAGGATGGCGGGTGCGAGGTGCGTCCACCATGCAGGCGGCGTTTGGCCGACGCCAAACCGGACGCGGCCAAACATGCGCGGATCGGTGAATACGAAGCAGTGTTCCCGCTGCTTGAGGACAAGATGGTCATGCTTGCGCGGCGCATAATCCGCCGGTTCCATCCGCAATTCACCGCTCAGGCCCAGGTGGATTCCGAGCCAGCAACCTCCGTTGCAACGGAAAAGCATCTGTTTTGCCGCGGCCGAGGAGGAGCGGAGCCTGGCGCCGGTCAACCGGTTAACCAGGAGGCATATATTGCATTCACGAAACACCCGGGCACGTGGATGTACCCGCACGGCTTGTATCCGATGCCCCAGTCCCGGATTCCATTGCTTGCGATAAAACTCAACTTCGGCGAGTTCGGGCATGCGCTATGAGCCTGACATGGGCGAAGGTACCAACAGCGTCCGGCAGGCAGATACGGCGAAATAACCTGGCGCGATCCCGGAAGGTGGCGGGGACATTATCGGATCTCCCAATCGTAATGGTACCGTGAAAGAAGCTTGGGCCGGCGTGTGGTCACCTGGACGACATCTTCAATACGGCATGCGCCTAGTCCGGGGTAATAGAGACCCGGCTCGACCGTGACAACGGCGCCAGGTTTAAGTTCGTAGTCGACCGCACCGGAGATGCGAGGTGACTCATGCACGGCAAGGCCGAGTCCGTGCCCGGTGCCATGGAAAAAACCGATCGAGCCGCGCGGTGTGTGCTTGGTTTCGTAGCCGTTGACTTTGAAGTAATCGGCCACGCGGTTGTGCACGTCGCGTCCATTGACACCAGCATGGATGGCGGCAAGGGCGAGCCGCTGACCGGCGCGCACAGTGGCGACGAGCCGGCGCTGGGCATCCGAAGCGCGGCCGCGGAGAAAAGTGCGCGTCATGTCACCATGATAGCCGGTGGTGGTGACGCGCGGGAACACGTCGACGATGATGAGTTCCTTAGCCCGGAGCGGACCATGTCCGCTTTCATGGGGATCACAAGCCTGGTTGCCGCCGGCCGCGATAGTTCCCAGTGAGACCGCTCCGGCGGCCAGGCAGGCGGTTTCGATGGCAAACTTCAGATCTTCCGCCGTGAGCTTGCGGTTTTGGTGGTAGAGCCATCGGCCCTTGAGCCGTGCCCGGCGTAGCAGATTCTCGGCGGCGGCAATGCCAAGGGCCGCGCAGCGATTTCCGGCGCGAAGGGCGGCGACTTCCGCAACATCCTTGATTTCGCGCTCGGGGAAGATCAAGCCGCTGGCCGGAACCAGCTTGAGGCCATGTCGCATGAGCTTGAATGCGACACCGGCGGGAAAATCATCCGGCACGGTGAAGGCGTGAATTCGATAACAGGCCGCCAGCAATCGGATGACTTCCGCTGGCCCGATGCGCTGGTGGGGCCAACGCCGTCGAGCTCGTTGATGCCAGGTCTCGAGCGGCAGCACCACGTCGAAGACGGAGTTGTGTTTTACCCGCCTGTACTCGAGGGCGCTGACCACGCACACCTTGCGACGGCCGGCCCGGAAGGAAATGAACGGGTCCGGCACGGGGACACGACCGAAGTAACGCTGATCGGGATTCGTATCTGAATCGGCGTAGAGGAGGGGTGGGGGTTGACCCATGGGGAAAGCAGGATTGAATTGCAACCGATGTGGCATTACTCACCAAACTAGCGGGGAATGCAAAGATGTTTTGGGTCATAACCAACGGATGCTGGAAATCGGGAGGATGGATTCTGGCTGTTATGCTGCT
>JBAZMN010000366.1:0-3149 GCA_041649735.1 Opitutaceae bacterium
CCCGCCCCATATCGCCCACGCAGGGGGAGCTACCACCCAATTTTCCGTCGTGGGGTTGTCAATCGACCGCAGGCGGCCATAATCGTCGCCAAAGACGATGTGATCGCCGTCCAGGATCGACGGGACGTTGAAACACCACCCTCCACCGGGGATCGGGTAGCGCCACCAGAGATGCCCGGGCGCGATGTCGCCGGGATCCAGGCAGTAGATCGACCCTTCGCTCCCGACGACGATCGACCCGTCCTCCCGCACCACGCACCCGGACCCGTAAAAGTTCTCGCCGGCCAGGATGTCGTAGACCCACTTTACCGACGCACCGGCCGGATCGGTCTTCACGCTCGTCCGGCAGGTGTTCCGGTTGTCGTGCATCGCCTTCGGCCATGCCGTGTTCGCCAGTCCGGCCATGCCCTACCTCACGCCGCCAGGCCCCGGAAGACCGGGAGCCGCACTTTCCGCAGCTCCTCGGTCTCGGGGCGGGGAAACATCGCTATCGGGGCGTAGAGGGCGGCATTCGCCGCCGCGATCGCCTTCTGCACCTCCGCGACCGGCGGGATGGCCTTGCCCAGGTAGGTTGCGAGCCGGTCCACCTGGAAGAACCCGTAGCCGGTCAGGGTGTCCTTGGGGTTGGGGAAGGCGGCCGCCGCAAGGATCTGTTCGAGCTCCAGCCGCGAGAGGTCACGCTTCTGCTGCCGCAGGAGCGCGGTGCCGCCGGCCACGTGGGGCGTTGCCATGGACGAGCCCGCCATCGAGGCATACCCGCCCTGCTTGCCGGCGGCCAGGATCGTCTCCATGTAGCCGGGCGCCAGGATGTTGCCCCCGGGTGCCGCGCAGTCCGGCTTCATCACCAGCGAAGTTGCCGGGCCTTTGCTGGAGAAGGACGCGGGGGCCTTGGCGGTGGGCAGCTGGAGGGAGACCGCGCCCACCGTGAGCGCCCCGACCGCGCCGCCGGGTGAGCCCACGGTGACGGGCAGAAAGGAGTTGCCGACCGCGATGGTGCAGAGGACGTTGTGCCGCTGCGTAACGTCGTTCACCATGCGCGAGATCGGGTCCACGCCCCCATTGTCGAAGAGGCTGCCGAGGCTCATGCTGATGATGTCCACCTGGAAGTCGGTGATCGCCTTCTCGATACACTCCATCACCCAACTCATCTGCCCGCTACCTTTGTCCGAGAGGGCTTTTAAGGCATAGAGATCCGCTGCCGGCGCCATGCCGACGAGCTCCTGGTTCTTGTAGGCGACGGATCGGCCCGCGACGGCCGCGCAGCACCACGTCCCATGCGAGTTCGCGTCCTCCACGGTCTCGTTCGGGACGGCCGAGTGCACGCCTTTCAAGGCACCGCGCAGCATGGGGTGGGTCTGCGAGACGCCGGTATCGATCACGGCGACCTTCACGCCCTGGCCCAGGTAGCCTTCCTCCCACAGCTTCGGGGCGCCGGTGGCCCGCACGGACTCCGAGAGCGGGATGATGACTTCCTGCTCGACGGTTTGCCCGAACGGGAAGAACTGGTGGGTGTACACCGGCTCGTCGTAGAAGATTTTGGCGACGATGGGCGACTTGTTCAGCTGCTCCAGCACGTCGGCCGTGGCTTTGCCGTAGACGAGCGGCGACGTGGCGCTCGGCCGCACGTTCCCGAGCCCCATGCCGGCCAGTTCGCGGGCCGTAGAGGGGGTGGGGTTGGTGCGCAGCTCCACGATGACCGGGATCGGGACGCCGGGCCGGACCTGGTTGATCACCTGACGGAGACGGGAATCAATCATACAAAGAGGCTCCCGCCCGACAATGGTTAAGCGTTGCCGTTTACGTTTGCTGGTTCAAATCTTTGGAGGGCTCTGTCACCTCGACTCCTTGACGGGTTCTACCGCCGCCTCTTTACGAGGCAGGACCGGGATCACCACGTCGTCCGGATCCGTGCCTTTCTCCTTCTCGTCGTCCAGGCGGTAGAGCGCCCGCAGGTACTCCGCGACCTTGAGCATCCGGTCTTCCGAGACGATCCGATCCTTCTCGGCCAGCCGCCCGGCGGCGACCAGGGCCGATTCGGCCTGATACAGGATGAACTCGCCCAACCCCTGCGCCTGCAGCACCCGCCGGTCCCGTTCGGCCAGGAGCGCGGCCCACTTCTGATCCGTGGTCAACGGCGGGGGCCAGACCGAGCGTTTGCAGAGGTTGTCTTTCGTGTCCACGACCACAAACTCGTCGTAGTCCCGGTTACCCGGGCAGAGCGGGATGCTCGCGCCGTCGCTCCGCTGGATGAACAGCTCGACGCCGTTCTCGACCTTCACATCGTAGTCCTCGGGCTTGAACCGGGACTTTTCTTCCGGGATCGGTTCAATCGGTTCGGTGTCTCCCATCGTTCACCTCAGAGTTCGGAATTGAGACCCAGGTAGGCGCTTGAAGTATTGTTGTCACGTAAAGCAACCACATCGCCGGCGGTCAATCCGGCGGCGACGGTGCATTGGAGCATCAAGCACCGATCAGAACTGGCTGTAGACATGGCCGGAACAGCATTACAGACGATGCTTGTAGCGGCATCCGTGATACAATAGTGATTAGCCGTCCCAGAGGTTTCGAGGGTGGGGATGGTTCGCATAGGGGTTTCAAGCGGAATGAGGATTCGGGCTTCCGTTGTTGTAGCAGCATACCCGCCCGCAAAATACTTAAAGGAGCCAGCCGTTGTGAACCGACGGTAATACCGCTGGCAGAGGGCGAGTTCTTCAGCAACCGTTCGGATAGGGCATGGTGGCGGGTAGGAACCCGGGACAAGGGACATCTGCCCTATGTAATACTTGTCCTCATTCATGGTGAAATAACCCGAGTTCGGCGTAAATGCGAGCCGCACCGCACACCCGTTGGCAGCACAGGCCGCTGGCATGGTAAAGGTAGCGGAATATGTATCAAAGGCCGTATTGGAAATAGCGGCCAGACTTGCCAGAACTGTTTGGTACTGCCCCGTTCCAGTCGGATATCTCGTCCAATCGTCCAGATTGTTTGCCGAGTTCATTTGAAGTTTGAGTGTGCCCGTATCGTTGTTCGTAATGCGCCGTATCTTTACCGTAAAGGTCACAGTCCGCCCGGCGAGCATCGTTACTAGCTGTTGCTCAATGCGTTGTTGAACTGCTATTTGGTCGCAGTTTACACCGCTGTTATCCAGA
>JBAZMN010000367.1:0-3149 GCA_041649735.1 Opitutaceae bacterium
CACGTCGGCCACCGAATGCATGAAGGTGTCCATCAGGATGCGTTCGTGCCGCAGATCGGCCTCGGTGGCACGCAGGTCCCGGATCATGCGCTCGGCGAGAGCAACCGCGCGCGTTCGGGCGGTAAGCAGCAGCCAGGCCAGGAGGGCGGCGAGCAGGCTGATCACCGCGCCACCGCCCAGCACCACCGTCATCATCAGGCGGCTGATCGTGGCGCCAAATTCCGGTCGCGATGAAATCCACAGGGACCAGTGGCGGCCATAGATCGAGAGCGGCACCAAGGCGGAAAACCGGCGGTCGGCATAGTCCGCCGCGGTCACCGCCTCGCCGTGTTGCGAGCTCATATGCCGGTCGGAATCATAAAGCAGCGACGACCGGGTGGCTGATTCGCCCTCGAACACATCGAAATCCACCTGGTTCTCCGCCTGCCGGGTGATGCCTTGCATCAATTCATCGATGCGGATGGCGGCATACACCCATCCCTCCAGGGCCTGCCGGCGGTCGTCCGGTGTTTCCAGCCGCCGGTTTTCCCCGTAAACCGGCAGCAGGAGCACGACCCCCGGGATCTGTCCCTGATCCAGGGCCAGATCGACGCGGCGGGTGAGCGCCGGCCGGCCCGTCTGCATGGCCGCATCCGCCGCCTCGCGGCGCGGCTCGTCGGCGGTGATATCCACCCCCAAGCGGATGGCTTCGTAATCGTGCGGTTCGGCATAGGTGATCAGGTAGAGTTCGTCACGCTCGCCGGCCGGGCGCACCTGGAATTCCGGCGCCCCATCGGCCCGCACCCGGGCGAGGAACGCCGGCAGGTCCGCCCGCCGCACCCGGGCGATGTAGCCAAATCGAAGCACGCCGCGCCGAAGATAAATCTCCACGCTCCGAGCATAGTTCGTCCACTCCGCCCGCTCCACGTTCTCGCTGGCGGCGAACAGACCCCGCGCGCCATACAAGGCCTCCTCGATGCTGGCCAGGCGGGAGATCATCGTATCGCTCACGCGCTCGCCGATCCGCCGGAACCGCAGCGCGTCGGTTTTTTCCCCCTGGTCATAAACGAACCGGCCGCCCACGGCTGCCAGCACGCATCCGATCACCAGCACCAGCAGCGGCACGCCTAGCCGGAAGCCGCTGGCCAGGCGGGGCGTTGGGGCTTCCAGGGTCGGGAGCATGAGGGGTGAGGGCAGTTTTGCCTTGTGCGCTCTTTAGGCAAACTCGAAACGGCCGGTCATCGTCAGGGCAGCTGCCGCGCCAGCCAGTCGGCCGCGGTGCCCGATGCAGGCTGGTGCAGGCAGTCGCGCAGCCGCCGGGCCTGCTCCTCGCAGCGCCGGCGGCGCGCGGGATCATCGAGGCCCGCGATGAGTTCGCGGCCCAGATTCGCCGGCGTGGCCGCCCCCTGGATAAACTCGGGATACATCGGCTCGTCGAGCAGCAGGTTCGCGATGCCGATGTACGGCACCTTCACCAGCCAGCGGCCGAAGGCGTAGGTCAGCGGGCTGGTGCGGTAGGCGATCGCCCCGGGGATGCCGGCCAGCGCGCAATGCATCGACATCGTGCCGGAGCTCGTGAGCACCGCGGATGCGGCGATGCCATGCGGTAGGGACGGCCCGCCGGGCCGTCCCTTTTGATCCGGCGGGCCCAGCGGTCCCGCCCCACCCTGCTGATCGTCTTCTCGCAACGGCCCGCCCATCCGCCCACTCGTCGCAGCCGTAACGTTGTCTGCTCGCTCACTGCCGTCGATTGCTTCGTGCAGCTCAATTTTCCCGGCGAGATGCGGCCAGCGGGCCAGCTCGGAGCGCAACACTGCCGCCACCTCTTCACTCGGATGGATTACCGCCGCGCCACGGTTTCCCCCCTGCTGGAGGTACCATCCATAACCCGCCAGCAGCGCCGGAAAGATGCGCGCCACCGCCTGCCGGCGGCTGCCCGGCAGCAGCAGCACCGGGCCGGCGGGATCGTGGCGCACCGGCGACCGGTAGTCGTCGGCCACGAAGGGATGGCCGACGAACTCCACCGGCAGCGGCGTGTCGGCATAGCTTTTGACTTCGAAGGGGAAAATGACGGCCAGCGCATCGAGGTGGCGCGCCATCTCGAAGCGGCGGCCGGCCTTCCAGGCCCAGATCTGTGGACTGATGTAATAGAGCGCCCGGATTTTCCCACCGCCCTTCGCCGTCAGCCCGCGGGCGTGCAGCGCCCGGGCCAGGCGCAGATTGAAGCCGGGATAATCGACGAAGCACACGGCGCGCGGCTGGTGCCGCCCGATCCAGGCCAGCGTCGCGCCGAACAGTGCGCGGTAGAAACTGAAATGCCGCAACACCTCGACAAAACCGACCACCGAGAACGCCGTCAGGTCCCACAACAGCTGCGCGCCGGCCGCCGCGAGCTTCGGCCCGCCCAGCGCGCAAATCTGCAGCTCCGGCTGCCGCGCCCGCAGTTCGCGCACGAGGCGCGCCGCATGCTCGTCGCCCGAATGTTCGCCGGCCACGATCAGGACGTCCACCCGCCCGCCCGCCGGCGGCGGCAGGGAGAACGGTAGAGCGAGCTTGGTGGTCATCGATCAGGTCGGGCGGGACCGCCGGGACCGCCGCAGCTTGATTTCAGCCCTGTGCTCTCCGTGCCCCGGTGGTTCATTTGGTTGGATGGGCGGCCCGGATCTGCTCGGTGATGGCGATGGCGACCTCGAGCGCCGACCGGCCCAGGGCCGCGCCGACCTTGGGCTGGCGGGCCTTGGCCACGCTGTCGACGAACGAGGCCAGCTCCAGCGCCAGCGGCTCGCCCTTCTCGATCGGAATCTCGTGCACGGGAATCGTGCTGGCGTCACCCGGCCGCGCCAGGCCGACCTTCAGCTTCAGGCCGTAGGCGATGAGATCGCTCTTCTTCACGAGGTGGCCGGCCTGGTTCATGAAGTCGAGGGAGAGGTAGGCGTTGTCCTGAAACACGCGGATTTCGCGGTTCTTCTTCAAGCTCATGCGGCTCGCGCTCAGATTGGCGACGCAGCCGTTTTCAAATTCGATGCGGACGTTGGCAATGTCCTCCGTTTTTGACAGCACGCTCACGCCCACGCTGTCCAGCCGGCGGATGGGGGCCTTGACGAGGGCGAGGACGATGCCGATGTCGTGGATCATCAGGTCGAGCACCACGCCCACCTCCGTGCCGCGCG
>JBAZMN010000368.1:0-3142 GCA_041649735.1 Opitutaceae bacterium
GACAAATCGTCGGCCTCCGGCCTGCACCTGCAGCCCATCACCACCGTCCAGGCGCCCTCCGGGACGGCCACGGTCCAGTGGTTTAACTCTCATTGGAAGTGGCCGATGAATCCGACTGATCCCAGTTACGTGAATCCGGCGGCACCGTGGACCAACCCGACCACTTTGAGCAATCAGGGTGACCCCCTCCAGACCCAGGCGCTGAATCCCGCCAACTATGTCGGCTGGACGAACAGCGAATTCCGCGTGCTGAATGCGGATCAGGGCGACCTCGATTCGCTGTACACCGAAGGGACAAAGATCCAGACGATCACAGACTCAAAGGCGTTCACCTGGCAGGGTTTTTTGTGGGATGACACCATCGCCACCACCGTTGGCTGGCGCCGGGACGAGCAGAAGCAGCGCTCCGGAAGGGCCAAGGTCAGCAAGGTCACGGGCACAGCCATCATGGATTACGGCCTCGACCCCTTGGATCCGATCAAGGGCCGGGCCGTGGGCGACACCACCAGCTGGGGCATCGTACTGCATGAACCGAAGTTCCTGCGGGACAAACTGCCCTGGGGCACCAAGATCAGCCTTACCTATGACATCGGCAACAATACCCGGGTCGAGAACCGGTATGCCTTCGACGGGAGTGCCCTGCCGAATGCCAAAGGCCGGACGGAGGATTATGGTTTTGTTGTCAGCACGCTGGATGACCGGCTGCGCCTCAAAGTCACCTGGTACGACACCACGGTGAAGGACGCCAATATTTCCAGTGTTACCACGGGCACCTCCACGCTCGGCGCCAACACCTGGTTCCTGAACTACTGCGAAATCACCGCCACCGAAGGCGCCTTGATCGACAAGGCCGGCATGGCGGGCGTGGCGATCATGCCGGCCTGGTATTGGAACTGGGCCTGGGTGGATTCCGGCTACTCCTTTGTGGGCTATCCCAACAACAACTGGATCGGCGATCCCACCTCGGCAGCTTTTCTGAATGCTCCCATCACCGCCAAGGAAAAGGCGGCGGTTGACTCGTGGCTGTCGCAAATGCAGCCGCAGTCGTTTTTCGACGCCTACGGTTTCAACGTCAACGTCACCGCGGCCAAGGCCGGCGATTACCAAAACGCCATTCCGGGATATCCCTGGCAGCAGGCCTCCGGTTACTTGTCAGGCTCCGGCCTGATCAACGGCGTGCCGCCGACCGGCACGGTCGACAACGAATCCAAGGGCGTCGAATTCGAACTCGTGGGGCAGGTGGCCAGGAATTGGAATGTATCGCTTAATGCGTCCAAACAGCAGGCCTCGCAGGTCGCCCTCGGGTCGGCCTTGGTCAATTTCATCGAAGCCCAGCATGCGAAGATGCTGACGCCCGCCGGCGACATCCGCTTCTGGGGTGGTGGCGACCAGACAGTCCGCCAATATTACGAGTCCTACATCTGGGGTCCCTACCAGTTTCAGAAGGGCACCAACGGCAAAATGGTTTCGGAAATGTCGCCGTGGCGCCTCAACGCCGTGACGAATTACACGTTCGATCACGGTTTGCTCAAGGGCTTCAATGCCGGGTTGGGCTACCGCTGGCAGCAGGGTGTGATTCTCGGCTATGCCCTGCTCGCCGACGCGAGCAACCTCGATATCAACAAGCCGTACTGGGGCAAATCACAGGAATCAACCGACCTCTGGATCGGCTACAGCCGCAAACTGACGGACAAGATCGCCTGGCACATCCAACTCAACCTGCGCAGCGTCGGCCAGAAGGCGCGCCTGACGCCGATCAGCGTCGAGCCGGACGGCACCCCGGCGCAGTACCGCATCGAGGAAGGCCAGACCTGGTTTGTCACGAATACGTTCACATTTTGAGCCGTTTACCGACGTAGGGTGTGATCAACGCCACCAGATGTCGGGGTAGTATGTAAACTGGGTAAACCGGGCTTCCCGATCGGGAAGCCCGGTTTCATTTTCAGCCTGAATTGTCTCATCTGCTAATTGAGGCTTTACCGACGGAGAAGACTCACCCAAGGAATAGAGCTGTGCAGGCCCCAACCCCAATGAGACTGGCGGCGCTCCTGTTTATGCTCAACGGCCTCGTGCCTTTCCGGGCGGCCGGCGCAGGGGATTCGACGTCACCACCCGCGGCGGAAGCCAAGCCTCCGTCGTCGACACCGCTGTATGAGGAGGATGTCGCCGCCTCCGACCCGATCCGCGCGGAGCAGGCGCGCGAGCTGGAAAAGTACCTCGCGGCCCGGCGCGCCGATCCCACCGCGCTGCACGCGTTTTTCACGCCTGACTTCAGTTCGCCCGAGGCCTACGTCCGTTCCGCCGAAAAGCTCCGCCAGGCCCTGCGCGACAGTCTGGGCTATCCCCTGCCGGGCCTGCCCGATCCCACCGAATCACCTTCGTTTGAAAAAATCGGCGGGGATGCGCAGGGTGTTTACTACCGCTTCCGCATCTCCGTGCTGCCGGGCGTCCATGCCGTCGGCCTCTATATCATGCCCGCCGGCTTGCGGGGCCGGGCGCCGCTGGTCATCGCGCTGCACGGGGGCGGCGGTTCGCCCGAACTCGCCACCTTCCACGGCGGGGCGAACTACCACGATCTGATCCGCGGAGCGGTGGCGCACGGCTACGTGGTCCTGGCGCCGCAGCTGCTTTTCCTCGCCCCGGGCTTTCCGCTGGACATCCGGCAGCGCCTGGATGCCAGCGCCCGGCTGCTCGGCACGACCATCACCGCGATCGAAATCGCCAAGATCGCGCACGCCCTGGACGTGGTGCTCCAGCGGCCGGAGGTGGATCCGGAGCGGGTGGCCATGATCGGGCTGTCCTACGGCGGTTTCTACACCCTGTACACGACCGCCCTGGAGCCGCGCATCAAGGTGGCCGCCTCCAGTGGCTTCTTCAACGACCGGGCCGGGCTGTTCGAGCGGGTCGGGTTGTCCAACTTCGTGGACTGGCGCTTCACCAACGGCTCGAGCCTATTCAACGACCCTGAGATCGTCGCCCTGGTCTGCCCGCGCCCCCTGCTGATCCAAGTCGGCATTCGCGATGAACTGTTTCCCATCGAGGGGGCGCGCCAGGAGGCGCCCGCCGCCGCCGCCTATTACGAACGCCTGCACGTCGCGGATCGCTTCCAGTTCGTCGAGTTCCCCGGCACCCATGAGTTTCA
>JBAZMN010000369.1:0-3133 GCA_041649735.1 Opitutaceae bacterium
CGTGGCCGACGCTTTCCGGCAGAAAGGGCTGCCCTGGGCTCATTTCATCATTTCCGGCGGAGCCGTGGTGGGCATCACTTCGGTGCTGCTGGTGCTCATGCTCAGCCAGCCGCGGGTGGTGCTGGCGATGGCCCGCGACGGCCTGGTGCCCCCGGGCTTTTTCGGCGCGGTCCATCCGCGCTTCCGGACCCCGTGGCTGTCCCAGATCGTGATGGGATGTTGCGTCGCCGCCATGGCGGGATTCCTGCCCCTGCGCATCCTGGCGGAGCTGGTCAACATCGGCACGCTGCTGGCCTTCGTGGTGGTCTGTGCCGCGGTGATGGTCCTGCGCAGGACCCATCCCCACGCCCACCGGCCCTTCCAGGTCAAATTCGTCCCGCTGGTGCCGCTGCTGGGCATCGGCAGCGCGCTGCTGCTGATGTTTTCCCTGCCCAAGGAGAACTGGTGGCGGCTTTTCATCTGGCTGCTGGCAGGCTTCGTCATCTACTTCCTTTACGGACGCAGGCACAGCCAGTTGCGGTCCTCGCTTCAGGAACCGTCGCTGCCGGGCGAGGAGCAGGACCGGCCGGCCGGGGCTTGAGCCGGTTCAGGCGCAGGCTTCCGCCTTGATGATCCGCTCGTCATGCGAGGGGACGATTCTCTGCCCCGGCTCGATGATCAGAAAATCCTCCTCGTTCCATTCCCCCGCCACGAAGCGTTGCAGCAACCGGGGGTCACCCTGCAGCTCATCATAATTCCAGCCGAGCCATCGGGCGCAGTCGCGCGTGTACTGCTTGTAGTGCTCGTTGGCGCCGAAGCCGAGATCCACGTAGGCGGCATTGGAGTATTCCTTGAACCACCCCTGTTCCGCTTCCATGAGGTACTGGGCGTTGTCCTCGCCGTACTTCTCCACGTACGTTTGATAAGTCTGCTCGTAGCGCTCCCTGCCGGGCTGGGTGCTGGTGTCGATCCAGCCGGGGGAATACCAGTAGGTTCCCGGATGGGCGTCGAAATACTGCCGGTAACGCTCCTTCGATCCCAGCAGGTGGGTGATGCAGTCATGTCCCCGCGCCACGACCAGCCGGGTGCCGCGGGCCCGGATGCCCACCACGCCGTTGCTGCACAGGCCGTAGCCGATGAGCACCGCCGCGACCTCGCCGTCGACGGCGTCGATGGCGGCCTGCAGCTCCGTCCGCAGCAGATCCGGGGTGCAATGCAGCCCCTGCTGGAGAAACTGGAAGTCAAAGACGTTCCGGGACTGGGCGGCGAAGTGACACAGCTCGCGCCACAGGACGTGACAGGCGATGATCTTGTAGCGGGCCATGATGGTTCTCCGCCGGAGTTATAAGCGAACACCCGCCGCCGGGGCAAGAGCCGCCATGACCGGGTGCGGGTACAGTTTGCCTGTCATCGCGAGCCCGGCATCACCGGGCAGCCTGTCCGCCGCAGCCTTGGCGAAGGAGGATGGCGATCCATCCATCCCTCGCCAAGGCTGCGGCTCGACCCGTCCGGCAACAGCAGTCGCGCCGCAGCGCGCAAGAGCGCAGGCGGAATGGATTGCTTCGTTGCCCCGGCGGCCGGGGCGCCTCGCAATGACAATCTGTACCACGACCTGCGACCGGGCGAGAGCGGAAACCGGGGTGTGAAGCAATGGGAGGAATGAGTTGCAGAGCGCCGCGGGAGTTTCCTTATTTCCTCAGCGGTTCCTCCACTTTCACTTTCACCATTCCCCGCCATGCCCTGGGCCCAAGTTCACTGGAGAAGCGACGTCCTCGAGAAGCAGACCACGATGCAGGTCATCCTGCCGTCCGTGGGCCGTCCGCCGTATGCGACCTTCTATCTGCTGCACGGCCTGAGCGACGACTCGACCATCTGGCTCCGACGCACGCGCATCGAGGCGTATGTGAGCGAACAGCCGCTGATCGTGGTCATGCCCGACGGTTACCGGGGGTTCTACACCGACCACGAGCAGGGACCAGCCTACGCCCGCCACTTCGGCGAGGAGATCCCCGACTTCGTGGAGCGCAATTTTCCCGCCCGCCCGGTGCGCGGCGCCCGCGCCATCGGCGGCCTCTCGATGGGGGGCTACGGGGCCCTGCGGGTCGCGCTCGGTCATCCGGACAAATTTTGCTCGGTCAACAGTCATTCCGGCGCGTTGGGGCGTTATAATCTTACCCGGCGGGCCGCGGCCCGCGATGCACTGCTGAAGGACCGGCCGGCGGCATTCATCGCTGAGCTGCGCCGCATCTTCGGCCGGCGGCCGCTGGGCAGCCGGCACGACTTGCTGGCGCTCATCCGGCGCGCCCGCCGCCGCCATCAGCGTCTGCCCAAAATCCTGCTCGACTGCGGAGCCGGCGATTTCCTGCTGGAGTCCAACCGGAGGTTTCACCAGGAGCTGCAGGACCTGCAGGTGCCGCATCTCTACCGGGAATTTCCCGGCACCCACGACTGGGATTACTGGGACCGGCACGTCCGGGAGGCGTTGGAGTTCCACGCCCGGAATCTGCGTCTGCCACCGGTGGATGACCACGGGTGATTCTTTACCGAAGGGCACGCAGGCAGCAGAGGGATGGCGGGGCGCCGGGGAGGTGATTCCGGGCAAACGGGGTCATGGGGCGGTTTGTCATTGCGAGTTGCCCCGGCCTCCGGGGCAACGAAGCAATCCAGTCGGACTTCGATCGGCTCAGGACTGGATCGCCACGGCCTGCTCTGCGGGCCAGCAGAACGGGCCTCGCGATGACATGGCAAACTGACCACCACTCAGGCGGGAACAAGCTTGCATGGGTGGCGCCCCGGCGCTGAATCATTTTCCCGATGAAAAAAATCGTCGTGACGGGGGGCAGCGGCAAGGCGGGGCGGGCGGTGGTGCGGGAACTGCTGGCCCACGGTTACGAGGTGCTCAACGTCGACCAGGCGCCGCCCGCCGGGCCGGTGGGTCCGTTTCTGCGCGCGGACCTCACGAATTTTGGCGAGGCCGCCGAATCCCTGAGCGGCGCTTGGGGCGTCGTGCACCTCGCGGCGATTCCGGGGCCGGGGATGTTTCCGCCGGAGCACACGTTCCGCGTCAATACCTCGAGCACGTTCAATGTTTTTCAGGCCGCGGTGCTGCACAAACTGGCGCGGGTCGTGTGGGCATCGAGCGAGACCACCCTCG
>JBAZMN010000370.1:0-3130 GCA_041649735.1 Opitutaceae bacterium
TATGTCGACTTCACGGCGCGCTGGTGCGCCACCTGCCAGAGCAACAAGGCCGTGGTCTTCTCCTCGCCCAAGGTGCGGGCGGCCCTGCGCCAGCACGGCGTGGTGCTCTTGCGCGCCGACTGGACCAGCCGCGATCCCTTGATCACCGAGACCCTCGCCTCGTTCCATCGCAGTGCCGTGCCCCTCGACCTCGTCTACGCCCCCGGCCGTCCCGGTCCCCTCATCCTCCCCGAACTGCTCACCCCCGACCTCGTCCTCCAGGCGCTCGAACAGGGAAGCGCAAAAGGATGAATCCGGCCGATTGGCATCCGTGCGCACCGAACGACGCAGCGCCTGCCCACGAGATCATTCCGAAAAGTGACCTATAGCTTGCGACCTCGCTTTGACAGATGTGCTAGGTTGAAGGCAGTCACTCAGGGATTGCGCTCCAGATGCTCTGTGTCTCTGTGGTTGGTTTACATTTCTCCATGTCCTCTTCCGTAGAAAACGTCATCATCGTCGGCACCGGCTGCGCCGGTCTGACCGCCGCGGTCTACACCGCCCGCGCCAATTTAGCCCCGCTTGTGCTCGAAGGCACGATGCCCGGCGGCCAGCTCACGACCACGTCGGAGGTCGAGAATTTTCCCGGCTTTCCCGAGGGTGTGGACGGCTTTCAGCTCATGGACAACCTGCGCAAGCAGGCGGCAAAGTTCGGCACGCGCTTCGAGCAGGCCCGCGTCGAGTCGGTCGATTTCTCGGCGCGCCCGTTCAAGCTCCGCACCGGCGAACACGAGCTCCTCGCCAAAACCGTCATTATCGCCACCGGCGCCTCGCCGCGCCTGACCGGCGTGCCCGGGGAAAAGGAACTCTACGGCGGCAAGGGCGTGACGACCTGCGCGACGTGCGACGGCGCATTCTATCGCAACCTGGATGTCGCCGTGGTCGGCGGTGGCGACTCGGCCTGCGAGGAAGCGCTCTTCCTCACACGCTTTGCCCGAAAAATTTACCTCGTTCATCGTCGTGACAGCCTCCGGGCCTCGAAGATCATGGCCGGCCGCACGACCGGTCATCCCAAGATTCAAATGGTCTGGGACAGTGTGCCGCTGGAAGTGCAGGGCGTGGCGGCGGGCGCGGTCAGCGGCCTGAAGGTGCGAAACGTGAAAACGGGCACGGAGCAAGTGCTGCCGGTGAAGGGCATCTTTATGGCCATCGGCCACGTGCCGAACACCCAACCCTTCGCCCCAGCGCTCGACGTGGACGAGAACGGTTACTTCAAGCCCGTGAACGGCAGCCAGGTGAAGACAAAGGTGCCGGGTGTGTTTGTCGCGGGCGATTGCGCCGACCATGTCTACCGGCAGGCCGTCACCGCCGCCGGCATGGGCTGCCAGGCCGCCATCGAAGCCGAACGCTGGCTGGCCGAGCACGGCGGGTGAGATGTTGTCAGCCGGCAGGGCATCGCCGGCGAACTCCGGCTGCAGGCACCCGGCATCGGGGTGTTGTCCTCATGCCTCGAGTTTGGGATGGGCAATACCGCCTGTTCCGATTAAAATACTGCCGTTTCGCAGCAGCATGGATGCAATCGTTCCTCCGGCATGCGCGCCACTTCCCCTTCCATTCCGATCAGTGAGCTGGCCCGCCTCAGTGCGTTGACGCGTTATCGCATTCTCGACACCCCACCGGAGGCAGCATTTGACGAGATCGCCCGGCTCGCGGCCCTGATCTGTCAGACGCCCATGGCCCTCATCACGCTGCTGGACAAAGACCGCCAGTGGTTCAAGGCGGCGGTCGGCATCCAGGCGCGTGAAATGCCGCGCGAATGTTCGTTGTGCACCCACGCCATCGACCATCCCGCCGAGCTCATGGTCGTGCCCGATGCGGCCGCCGACGAGCGCTTCTCCCAAAGCCCGCTCGTCCAGGGTGCCCCGCATGTCCGCTTTTACGCCGGTGCCCCGCTGGTCACCGCCGAGGGGTTCGCGCTCGGCGTGCTCTGCGTCATCGACCGTCAGCCGCGGTCGCTGTCCGTCAGCCAGCAGGAAGCCTTGCGGATGCTTGCCGGCCAGGTGATGAGCCGGCTGGAACAACGCCGCATCCAGATCGATCTGGCCCTCCGGCTGGAAACCGTCCAGCACCTCGCCCACGTCGGTGATTGGCAATACGATGTCGCCACCGGCCGTCACGACTGGTCGGACGAGATGTTCCTGATTCTCGGCGTGTCCCGCGAGACATTCGCTCCCCACATCCTGGGGGCACTCGCCTGCGTGCACCAGGAGGACCGCCGGCGGGTGCACCGGTTTGAACTTGCGCTCCGGACCAGCACCACCGCCATGGAGCTCGAACACCGCATCGTCCGCCCCGACGGCCAGGTCCGCCACGTGCGCACCCGGGCGATGGCGACCCGCGGTGCCGACGGCCGGCCCCGGCGGTTCAGCGGCACGCTGCAGGACATCACCGAATCCAAGCTCGCCGAAGCGGCGCTGCACCAGAGCGAGCAACGCTACCAGCTCGTCTCCCGCGCCACCAGCGATGTGCTCTGGGACTGGGATCTGACGACCAACGCCCTCTGGCGGAGCGAGGGCTTCGGCGCGCTCTTCGGCTTCGCCCCGGACGAGATCGAGCCCGGCGTGGAATGGCTGAGCGCGCGCCTCCATCCCGAGGATCATGATCGAGTCCTCAACGGCCTCCACCAAGCCATCGACTCAGGCCGGGAGATGTGGACCGACGAATACCGCTTCAAGCGCAAGGACAACAACTATGCCTACGTGCGCGATCGTGCCTACATCCTCCGCAACCCAGCCGGCAAGGGCATCCGCATGGTCGGCGGCATGAGCGATCTCACCGAGCGGAAGAAATTGGAGGCCCAATTCCTCCGCGCACAGCGCCTGGAAAGCATCGGCACGCTCGCCGGCGGCATCGCCCACGATTTGAACAACGTGCTGGCGCCCATCCTCCTGTCGATCGACCTGCTCAAGCTCGATGCCGACGACGACCGCATGAAGATACTCGATACCATCCGGGTGAGTGCACAGCGGGGCTCCAGTCTCGTCCGTCAGGTCCTCTCTTTCGCCCGGGGCTTCGAAGGTCAGCGCGCCGCCATCGATCTGCGGCACTTGGTCGACGACCTCGAGCGCATCATCACCGAAACCTTCCCGCC
>JBAZMN010000371.1:0-3128 GCA_041649735.1 Opitutaceae bacterium
TCGCCGATAGCGAGGCGAGCTTGAGCACGCCTAGCGCGGCCGTCGCGCCGCCAAAGTTGACCTTGACGGTGTTATCCGTAGCGTTGGTAATGGTCTCGCCATTTTGCAGTGCCGCACCGCCGGTCAGGGTGCTCACCCCGGTGACACCCAGCGTGCCGCCGATAGTCTGATTGCCCGTCACCGTGGCGGCGGCAATCGTCGCCGAAGTCTCGACGGTCAGGGTGTTGACGATCGCCTGCACGGCTTTAACCAGGCGCGAGGTGTAACGCGTCGCGCCCGTCAACGGCAACACGGCGATCATCAGCACGGCCAGCCAGGCCATGCCGCGCTTGCGGTGGCCACGCAGCAGATCGATGAACACGGCGAGGAAGAGAGTAACAATCACCGTGAGCAGAATGTCGGATGCGAAGTTCGGCATGGTTCGGGCTCCTTATTTGCGCCGACGCGCCTGGCGCGCCAGCGTCTCAGTGAAATTGGGTTTGTTCGATTCCGGCTCGACCGGAGCGGGTTCAACGGATTCGATAGCAGGTTCAGCGGATTTGATCGGCGCTTCAGGTTCAAGCGGTAAATCTTCGGCGGGCGTACCGGCAGCCGGATCGATGGCATCGCCTTCCATGGCCGGAGCATCGTCTTCCAATGCCGGAGCCGGCTCGCCATCGCCCGCGTCCAGGATGTCAGCGTCAACCGCCGTCATCCGCTCCAGATCCTCGGGCGTGAGTTCCGGCTCAACTGCCTCCGGCTCAACTGCCTCCGGCTCGACCGCTTCGGACTCCACCAGCGCAATCGCGCCCTTGTGCAACAGCAGCGCCACACGGTAGCCCAGGCGTTGAAGGTCCTGCCCCGTTGCCGTCACGTTGCGCCGCGAGGGCAGTTTGCGGATCAGCCACGGCGCTACGAGCCGGTAAACCGTCTCGCGTTCCGTGCGCGGCGTCGGGCGCCCCGGCCTGGCCGGCGTGCCGGTTTCGGTGATTTGTTCGTTCGAGTCGCTCATGGTCTTATCCTGCGGGATTGCGGCGCCGGACCTGTCCGGCCCAGCGCCGCCGATGTGAACCTGACTCAGCGCGGGCACCGGTTAGCTGATGCAGCCGGTGATGCGGTAGCCGCACGCGACATCCACGGCCTTCTGGTCATACCAGCGCGAGGCGCGGACCACGTCGGATTCCCTGCTTTCGGCGCGGTATTCATCGACGCGGTAGCCGTCCTGCCCGCCGCCCTTCCATTGCATCGTGTAGCCCAGCGACAAGGCTTCCAGGCTGGGTTGCGGCTCGACATAGGCCACAATCGCGGTCGTGCCCCAGATGCGGGTCAGTGAGGGCGTCGCGGTCGTACTGGTGTTTTTCCAGGCGCGGGCGATGAGGATCTTCTCGAAGCCCAGGATCATGCCCAGCACCTGCGCGACGTTGTCGCGGGTGACTTCCTTGACGCCGGTCAGGCGGGCGATAATGTCGGGATGATCAAGCAACGCGTCCCACGCATCCACGTCCAGGGCCAGGATGTTGGGGTCCACGCCGCGCGCGGACCGAATGGTCTTGCGCGCCGTGCCCAGATCGGTGATCGGGTCGCTGGTGGCTAGCGTCCAGACACCAGCCGAGACGGCGGCCGTCTGCGTGATGGCCGTGGCCAAAGAAGTCGCCAAGGCAATTTCCTTGTTGATCCCCAAACGCGTCTTGAGTTGACGCGTGGCAACCAATTTTGGCTGGATCGGCGTGTCGGCATTGTCGATCAGCGCGTCGTCCACCGGCTGCTGGAGAACGTGCTGCTGACACGAATAAGTTTCCGAACCAGTTGCCCAGTCGATGCTGTTGGCGCGGCCCGACAGCGCCCGGCGGTCGTCGGCCTGGCGCAGTTCGGCGCGCTCGGCATCGACCTTCCAGTAGGTGTCGGACTGCTTTTGCACCGGCACGACGGGGAAGAGCTCGTCGGCGATCAGGCCCGGGGGTTTGTAAGCGATGGCGAAATTGGTCAGCGCGGCATTGATGTGAACTTGAGAAAGGCCGGGCATGGCGTGTAACCTCCGATTGCACTTGGATGTTTTCGCGCCAGCCCAGCGCGGTGCAGCCCTGTCAGCACGTTTTACTCGGGCGGGCGGATCCGGGCTGAGTGGATCCTTCGGCGGCCAAACCTATCCGCCCGAGACAAGGCGGGGCGCGAGGCCCCGCGAGGTTTTACGACGCGGCCTTGACCGAACTGTGCGGCTCGATCATGATCGGGATCTTCGCCCCGGCCGTGCTCGAAGTGGCCAGCGCCCGCCCGCCGGTATTGGTTAGGGCATCGGTGGTCAGAACCGCCGTGCCGCCCGCCGCGGCCTTGAGCTGCGCGCCTGGCGTGACGCTGCCCGGCGTGCCGTCCAGAGTCACCAGTTTGCCGATGCCCTGAATCGCCACCTCGACGGTATCGCCCGCGGCGGCGGCCTCGTTGCACGAGACGCCAAGGATCGCTTCGCCGGCCCCGGCTTCGTCAACGACAAGCTCGCCGGGATAGGCGGTGCCCGAAGCGATCTTGACGAACACGTCCTCGGTGATGGCCCCGGCGGCCTTGGCGCCGATGATTTGAAGGTTGTTGCCCTCTTTCGACATTTTTGTTTGCCTCACTCTCGTCATGCGGCCCGTGGGCCTGGTGGATTTCCGGATGTCACCCTCGGCGAATGAACGCCGCGCGGGTTACTTGCCCAGGTTCTTCTCGGCCCAGATCAGCGCGTCGCCGAAATCAACGGTCTTGCCGGCCTTGGCCTGCTCCTCCTGATACTGAACGGCCTTGGCGTTGACGGCCTTATCGTGATCGGTTTCCTTCGCCCCTTCGTGCGGCGTTGCGCCGGTCGGGGTCACTGGAACCGGGCCGGTCTTAACTGCGGTCTCGGCGAAGCCGACCAGGAACTCGACCGCGTCGATCTCCTTGTCCTTGCCGCCGTCGGAGAATTTGAGCGTGCCGCCCTGCTCGGCCAGGCGCTCGCAGAACTCGGCCAGGCCCGGATAGTTGGCGACGGCCGGCGGCAGGTTGGCGGCGCGCAGTTTGGCGGCCAGGCTGGAGCGGCGGTTGGAGCGCTCGAGCTCGGCAATGCGCTGGTCGCGCTTGGCCAGGTCCTCGTTGAACTGCGCGGCGACCTCGGCCTTGGTGTCGGCCTTGATTTT
>JBAZMN010000372.1:0-3126 GCA_041649735.1 Opitutaceae bacterium
CTACAGCACCCGCCAGGAACAGTTTTTGCTGGAGAAGGACCGTCTGCCCGACGGTACGTGGCCGGAAATCTTTGGCGAGGTGACCGAGATCGTCGAGCCGAACTATTTCTTCAAGCTGCGTTCCTATCAGGACTGGCTGGTCGGGCACCTGAAGGCGCACGAGGATTTCATCTTTCCGCGCTTCCGCCAGAAACAGGTCCTCGAGTTCCTCAAGGAGCCGCTCAACGATCTCTGCATCTCGCGGCCGCGGGAGCGGCTGGAGTGGGGCATTCCCCTGCCGTTCGACGAGGCCTTCGTCACCTACGTGTGGTTCGACGCGCTGGTCAACTACGTCTCGGCCGTCTGGGGCGAGGGCGGGCCGCGCACCGATCGCTGGCCGGCGGACTTCCACGTGATCGGCAAGGACATCCTCGTCCCGCCGCACGCGGTCTACTGGCCGATCATGCTCCAGGCGGCGGGTTATGCGCCGCCCAAGGCACTGCTGGTGCACGGCTGGTGGCTGCTCAGGAGCGGCCAGAAGATGTCGAAGAGCACGGGCGAGGTCGTGAATCCGCTCGATCTCGTTGAGCGCTTCGGCACGGACGCCTTCCGCTATTTTCTCATCCGCGAGATGAACGTCGGCCAGGACAGCGAATTCTCCCTCGAGCTGTTTCTCAGCCGCTACAGCAGCGACCTCGCCAACGACCTGGGCAATCTCGTCAACCGCACGCTCAATATGTCCGCCCGCTATGCCGGCGGCATCGTGCCCGCGGCGGGTGCGGCCGGGGACCCCGAGCGGGAATTGCAGGCGCTCTGGGAACGCACGCGCGATGAAGCCATCCGGCTCTGCGGGGGTTTCCAGTTCCACTCGGCGCTCGAGCGCACGTTTGTCTTCATCAAGGCCATCAACGCCTATATCGAGAAGCGCGCGCCCTGGAAGCTGGGCAAGTCCGCCGACCCGGGGGACCAGGCGCTGCTGCCGACGTCGCTGGCCACGATGGCCGAGGCGCTGCGGCTGGGCGTGACCCTGCTGGCGCCCGTGACACCCGCCACCACCGAAAAGGTTTACGCCGCACTCGGCCACCGACCCGCGCCGAAATGGCAGGATGAACTGCAGTGGGGCGCGCGTCTCACCGGCGCCCGGCTGCAGCCGGGTCTCGTGCTCTTTCCGCGGCCGGAGCCGCCGGCAACGTAATCCAGCGCGCCCAGCGGCCGCGCCCTACCGGTAGGGACGGACCGCCGGGCCGTCCGTCACCCATGACCATTCTGCCGCTCGATCCGGTCGCCAACGCCAGTCCCGAGGCGCTGCGGGTATTCCTGGCCCAATGCCGGGCGGCAGCGGCGGGCGACGGCCGTCCGCGGCTGGTCAGCATCTCCCTGCCGGTCGATACGCTTGATCCGCTGGCGGTGCTGGAATCCATTTTCGAGCCGGCGGAGCTGCATTTCTACGCCGAGCGTCCGGTCCAGGGCTGGGCAGTCGCCGCCGCCGAGGCCATCCTGGCCTGCGAAGCCCGCGGACCGGGACGGTTCGCCATGTGCCAGCAGTTCATCGATGACGTGCTCGGACGCACCATCGCGGTGGGCGAGGTTGGGGCGCCGTTCGGCGGCCCGCATTTTTTCGGGGCCTTCGCGTTTTCCGACGAGGTGGAGGCCGGCGAACCATTTCCATCGGCGCGGCTGTTTGTGCCGCGCTGGCAGGTGGCGCGCACGCCGGCGGGCACGGTGGCCGTGGCCAATCTGGTGGTCGAGCCGGCGGCCGATCTCGACGCCCTGGCCGCCAGGGTCTGGCGCGCCCATGGCAAGTTCCGGACGTTCGATTACTCCGCGCCGGACTTTTCCGAACGATCGCTCCCGGCTGCTGGTGGCCCGGTGGCGGTGACCGAGGCGGGTGGTGGCGACTTTTTCCGCCGCGCGGTCGCCCGGGCGGTGGAGATGATCGGGGAGGGGCGGTTCAACAAAATCGTCCTCGCCCGCTGCAAGGAACTGCAGGCCGCGGTGCCCCTGCACCCGCTGAAAGTGCTCAACGGCCTGCGCCAGCGCTTTCCCGACTGCTACGCCTTCTCCTTCGCCAACGGCCGCGGCCAGAGTTTCATCGGCGCGAGCCCGGAGCGGCTGCTGCGGGTGGAGGCGGGGACGCTGCTCACCGAGGCTCTCGCCGGCTCGGCGCCGCGCGGCCGCACGGCCAGCGAGGACGCCGCCCTGGCCGGCGCACTGCTGCGCCGCGACAAGGATCTGCGGGAGCATCGCGTGGTACTGGAGTCGATCCTCCGGCGGCTGGCGCCGCTCGGCCTCCAGCCGGACCATCCGCCGCAACCGGGCCTCTTGCGGCTGGCCAACGTGCAGCATTTGCAGACGCCGATACGGGCGGCGTTGCCGGCCGGCGTGCGTCTGCTCGACGTCCTGGGCCGGTTGCATCCAACGCCGGCAGTTGGCGGCTCGCCGCGCGCGGCCGCCTGTGCGCACATCCGGGAATTCGAGGCTTTTGCGCGCGGGCTCTATGCCGGGCCGGCGGGCTGGATCGACCACCGGGGCGGCGGCGAATTCTTCGTCGGCATCCGCTCGGCGCTGGTGGACGGCCATCAGGCCCGCGTCTATGCCGGCGGCGGCATCGTGGCCGGCTCGGAACCCGACAAGGAGTTTGCGGAGACCGAACTGAAGTTCCAGGCGTTGCTCGAAGCGTTGCTGGCCTGAGCGCACGGCGCTGGAAAAAATTGCTTCAGTAGTGTCCATTCGTGTTCATTAGTGTTCTCCCCATGGCGGCCCCGGCGCTTGATTTCCGCAATACGAACAGCCTCTGGTGCAGCGTGCTGGTCGAAACGCTGGCCCGGCTCGGGCTGCGGCATGCGGTCATCGCCCCCGGTTCGCGCTCGGCGCCGCTGACCTTTGCCTTCGCCCGCCATCCGCGCATCGAGGCCATTCCGGTGCTCGATGAGCGGTCGGCGGCTTTTTTCGCCCTCGGGCTCGCGCGGCAGCACCGCCGGCCGACGGCGCTCCTGTGTACGTCGGGCACGGCGGCGGCCAACTTCCTGCCCGCGGTCATCGAGGCGCACGAGAGCGGCGTGCCGCTGCTCGTGTTCACCGCCGACCGGCCGCCGGAGCTGCGCGCCTGCGCTTCCGGCCAGGCGATCGACCAGCAGAAACTCTACG
>JBAZMN010000373.1:0-3120 GCA_041649735.1 Opitutaceae bacterium
GCTGCACCCAGACTTTGCCGCCGCCGCTGATGAATGAGGGCGGTTGCTCCGGGTGCGACCAAGTCTTGCCTCCGTCGCGCGAGAGGGTCACCCAACGGACCTTGCCGACGGCGACCAAGGCACCGTCCTTGCGCTCAAAGAAGCACAGGGCCTTGCCAAAGTAGGACACCTCCGGATTGCGGACCGCTTCTTCGCCCCAGTTGGCCGGATCGTTCCAGATCAGGCGATCCTTGGGATCCAGCAGCCATCCATAGTCGTTCTGCAGGAGGAAGAGGTGGTCGGCCAGGAGCTGCCGGCAGGCGGTGACGAATCCTTCGTCCCGGGAGGTCGCAAATCCCGGCGGTTGATCGCGGTGAACATCCGTCGGCGGCCGGAGAGTGAAGACCGGGCCCAAGGTGTGATCGGCGTAAACCTCCCTGACGACCAGCGCACCCGTGTGCGACTCGGGGACGAGCGGGTGCCCCCCGCGGTATCCCGCGATGACGAGCATGCGGCCGTTGGGCGCGTGGAAGAAGTACGTGCGGAGCTGCGTGGAAACACCCTGGGGAAAGAGTTCGGCCGGCCGGGACCAATCACGGCCGTTGGTGGACGTGCTGTACAGCTCGCGGGCGGGCCAGACGCCTTCATCGCGCTCGCACGAGTCCCAGGCGACGTAGAGGCGGCCCTGCCACGCCGCGATGTCCTGGTGGTGATGGTAGGTCCAGCCGAGGCCATCGGCCTTCTCGGGATGCTCGCGGTCCGCGCGCATCACGGTGTGGATCTCCAGGCCGGGCGCTACCGGCAGTCCGCCGGTGGAGAGGTTGAAATCGAGGCGGGAGAGCTCCGGCGCTTCGATCCGGAGGATGGCATCATTGGGCGCGGCCGGGGCCGGTTTCGCGCCGACTGAGAGCAGCAGGGCCGCGTAAAACGCGATCGGTGGGGTATGACGGTGCATTGCGGCTCAAATTTTGCGCGTCCGGGCGGCAAGTCGACCGATAAGTGTAAGCCTAAAGGTAAGCATCAAGAGCAGCCTGACTCTTTTTGTGCTTCGCTTACAAATAACGGCATGGCGCGACGGCAGTCAGCGCCGGCCCGGCTTCAGCAGCTTTCGCAGCCGCTCGGTGGTCTGCGCCCGGTTCAACCGCGAGGCTGCGACCCCAATCACGAGCGATTCCCATGCTGCGCCGTCGGGCTTGGGTTCAATCCCGTTCAATCGGAGAAAGACGATTGCCGAGGTCATCGCCGTGCGTTTGTTGCCGTCCTGAAAAGGATGGTTGCGGCAAAGATGGAAGAGATAGGCCGCCGCCACTTCGGTCAGGTCGGCATAGGGCGACTGCCCGAACGCACTCGCTTGCGGGGCGGCCTCCGCCCATGGGCTTCCGCCTTCGCTCCGCGAGCTTCGACGGACAAGTCGGCGCGCCAGGGCAACCCCGCCCCACAAATTGTTCAGCGCCGGGACTCGCCCGGCGCCGCTGGGGCAGTTTCCGGGACGGGAGTCACGTCCGGGGAGGGCCGCGCGTGCAGCTGGAAGAAATCCCAAATCGCCTCGGTGGCGTTGAACCGGCCGGTCGCCCTCCCGACCATCCACTCCGGCAGCAAATTCCTACCGCCCGGCCAGACGTGGCCCTGGCCCTTGATGACGGTAAAACGGACCTCGGTGCCATCGCGGCCCCCGGCATAGTCGAGCGTGGTGACGCCCGGCGCGGCGGCGACCCGTGCCGGCTCGGCGCGACCGCCGAGGAGGCGCGCCCACGTTTCGACGAACGCGTGCGCCGGCGGCTTCGGCCGCGCGGCCGTGGCCCGGATCGTCATCCCGGTGGCGAGTTTCGGTGTGCCGCCCTCGATCGGATTGAGCGGGTCGGCATCGCCGGTGATGTAGTACAGCGAGACGGGCCGCGCGAGTTTCGGCGACTCGATCCAGAGGGTGCCGGCGAACGGCGCGATGGCGGCGATGCGCGCGGACAATTCGACGCCGACGCGGAAGGCCATGCTGGCGCCATTGGAAAACCCGGTGGCGTAGATGCGCCGTTGATCCACGGCGAACCGGGCAATCAGGTCGTCGATCATCGCGTTGATGAAGGTCACGTCGGGGACGTTCCTCTCGCCGGCGTGAAAGCGGCCGGAGCCGTCGTTCCACACCTGGCCGTTGGTGCCGAAGCGGCTGGGCTTGGCCGGGTCGGGCGGCGTGGCTTCCGGAAACACGGCCAGAAAGCCCTCCCGGTCGGCCTGGTGCGTCCAGCCCGTTTCCTTCATCGCGCCGCGGGCCGTGCCGCCGCCGCCGTGCAGCATGATGACGACCGGCAGCGGCTTTTTGCCGTCGTCGCCGGCGGGCACATGGACGAGGTAGCGCCGGGTCAGGTCGCCGACCTTCAGCGTCAGGGCGTGATCGCCGGGCCCCAGGCGTTGTTCAACCGGAGCCGGCTGGCCGCCTTGGATGGCGTCCGCCAGCAGAAAAGCGCCGACCAGACCGGCCAGCAGACCGCGAAAACCGCGCGAAAACGATGTGCGCATAGTAACACCAGACGCTGCCGCTTCCGTTTTTGTTACCAAGCAGTTAACACGTCGCCCAATGTCAGTGTATATTCCACCATACTCCGCGCCGTGAGAATTGCGCTGAGGTAAAAGGTACAGCATGGGCTTGCCCCGTCATAGCTGGCAGGCGACGGCGGGCGCCGCCGTTCTCCCATCGCATCCCCACTCGGTCACCACGGACGACGGGGAACATGTCAACTAGAGCACTTTCTATTTAGATAGTCTCATGTCGTTTTTTGTGGTACCAGGGTTTCCCGTGGAGGCGAAACCATGAGACCATTGAGTGAGGATTTACGGCGTCGGATCATTGAGGCCAGGGCGGCTGGTGAGGGCTCCGGCGAGGTGAGCGAGCGCTTCAAGGTGAGCCGCAAGAGCGTGGCGCGGTTTTGGAGGCAATACTCGACCGTCGGGCACCTTCGCCCCAAGCAGATTGGAGGCTACCGCCCATCGCGGCTGGCCGGGCACGGCCAGATGCTCAAGCGCTGGATCCGGCAAAAGTCGGACATGACCTTGGCCGAGCTGCGGCAGCGCTGTCTGGAGCAGTTGGGGGTACGGATCGGCAACACGGCCCTCTGGCACCAGCTCGATCGCTTGGGGCTAAGTTATAAC
>JBAZMN010000374.1:0-3118 GCA_041649735.1 Opitutaceae bacterium
GGGAGGTTGTTGATCAACATCGTACGGCCGATCACGCCCGGATCGGCGTTGAACCGCTGCCGCCAGAGTCCGTCCGTCAGCATCACCACGTCGCTATGGCCGTATTCATTCTCCTCCTCGGTGAAGCAACGGCCAAGGGCCGGCTGCACCCCGAGCACCTGGAAGAACGACGGGGTCACCTGCCAGGTCGGCACGCGGTCCGGCGCGCCGGCTTCGCCAATGATCGCGCTGCCGGGGCGGATGGCGGCGATCCCGGCGAACGCCGGAATGGCCTCCTTGCGCTCGTAGTAGTTGGGGATCGAGGAGCCGGCGCGCTCCACGCCGGCCCTGGGATAACCGTTGACCGTGGCCACGAGCTGCCCCGGGTGCGGGAACGGCAGCGGCCGGAGCAGGACCGAGTAAACCACGGTGAAGATCACCACGTTGGCCCCGAGGCAGAGCGCCAGCGTCAGCAGGACGGTGGCGGTGAAACCTTTTTCCCGCCACAGGGTGCGGCCGACCTGGCGCAGGTCGCGGACCAGAAGGCTGAGGCTGGGCATACGCATGGAAAACCCGCAGACCGGCCGGTGAGTTACAAAAATCTTTTCCGTTGAAACCGGATCGTTCGAACACGCTTCCCGCAAGCTTGCCGTCGGGAGGATGGAAACGTAGACTGGCCCCCGTCCCGAAGGAAGCCCCATGATCACGCCCACCCGCTTCCGGCGTCCGGTTTTCACTGCGGTAACCGTACTCGGCCTTGCCATCGGCCTGCATGGCGCCGCCACTGAAACTTCGGCCGGCTCGGCCAAGGTCCGCGAGCCGGCTGTCGCCGGCCTGTTTTATCCGAAGGATCCAGCCGAGCTGGTCCGGGTGATCGACGCCGACCTCGCCGCGGCCAAAACCGAGCCGCTGCCCGGCGAGCTCAAGGCGCTCATCTGCCCGCACGCCGGCTATCCCTACTCCGGACCCGTCGCCGCCGCGGCCTACAAGCTTCTCCTCGGCCGCAGCTACGACACCGTCGTGGTGATGGGCCCCAGCCACTATGCCAATCTGCGCGCCGCATCCGTGACCGATGCCAAGGTCTATCGCACGCCGCTCGGCGGTGTGCCGGTTTCGGCGCAGGCCGCCCGCCTCGCCCGGTTGCCGCCCTTCGCCCTCGAACCGCGCTGCGCCGTGCAACGGCCGGACTGGTGGCGCCAGTCGTCGCGGGTCGCGCCGGCCGCGGACACCGCCGACACCTGGGAACACTCCGTCGAGGTCGAGGTGCCGTTCTTGCAGAGGACACTCCACCACTTCCAGCTCGTGCCCGTGGTCTGCGGCGAAATCGATGAACAGCAGGCCGCCCGCGCGTTGCAGCAGATCCTCGACGATCGGACGCTGCTCGTCGCGAGCTCGGACCTGAGCCATTATTATTCGTACGCCACGGCGCGCGGTCTCGACGAGCGCACGGTCGACGCCATCTGCTGCCTTGACCCTGCCGGAGTCGGAGACGAAGGCGCCTGTGGCCACACGCCGATCCGCATCCTGCTGCATCTGGCCCGGCAGCAGGGCTGGAAGGCCCGTCTGCTCGACTGCCGCAACAGCGGCGACACCACCGGCGACAAATCGCGGGGCGTGGTGGGCTACGCTGCGGTCGCGTTCTACGCCCCGCCCGCCGCGACCGCCGCCCCGGCAATCTACACCGCCGCGGAACGCCGGCTCCTGCTGGAACTCGCGCGCCGGACCGTGCGCGAGGTGACTGCGACCGGCAAGCTGCCCGAGGTGTCCGCCGCCGGGCTCACCCCGAAGCTCACCGAGGCCAAAGGCTGCTTTGTGACGCTGACCCGCCGCGGCGATCTGCGTGGCTGCATCGGCCACATCGTGGCCCAAAGGCCGCTCTGGCAGGCGGTGGTCGAGAACGCCCGCAATGCCGCGATCCGCGACCCCCGCTTCCCGCCGGTCAGCGCCAGTGAGGCGGATGAACTCGAGATCGAGATCAGCGTGCTCACCGAGCCGCACCCGCTGGCATTCAGCTCGCCGGAGGATCTCCTGCGCCGGCTCCAGCCGCACCGCGACGGCGTCGTGCTCCAGATCGGCCGCCGCGGCGCGACCTACCTGCCGCAGGTCTGGGAGCAGCTGCCCGACAAGGTGGAGTTTCTCAACAGTCTCGCGGAAAAAGCCGGCTGCGCGCCGGCGGCCTGGCGCCAGCCCGGCGTCTCCGTCCTCACCTACCAGGTCGAGTCCTTCAAAGAGTCGGACCAGAAGACCACGGATGCACACTGATGGCCACTGATCATCCAGCAGTCAGTGGTCAGCTCGTTCCTGCAGATTGCCTGCCTGATCTCTGCCAAAACCGATCGGTGTCGATCAGTGTCCACCCGTGGTTAAAATTCTTCTCATGACCGGACCGGCGCCCACGTCCGACCGCACCCGCCTGCTCGTGCTCCTCGCCGTGGGCGGCCTCGGCGTCTCCTCCGTCATGACGCAGCTCGTGCTGATGCGCGAGCTGCTCGCCGCCTTCTCGGGCAATGAGCTGGTCTTTGGCATCAGCCTCGGCAGCTGGCTGCTGCTGACCGGCGCCGGCGCGGGGCTGGGGCGCTGGGTTTTCCGTAGGGGCGCAGCTTGCCGCGTCCCTGGCGCCAACCACGAACCACGGGCGCAGCCAGCTGCGCCCCTACAGTGCATTCCGGGAGCGGCGACACCCACGTCGCCGACCCGCGACGATGGCGTCGCAGCTCCAATCGGAGCCTTGATCGCCGGTTTGATCGCCATCGCCGTGATTCCGCTCGTCCAGGTGGTGGCGGTGCGCGTGCTCCGCGATGTCGTCTTCATCCGCGGCGCGGCCGTGGGCGTGGGCGGAACCGTGCTCGGCTGCCTGGCGCTGCTCCTGCCCTTCTGCCTCGTTTCCGGTGCCCTGCTTACGCTGGCCTGCGCCCTCCTCGCCCGGCGGGAGGACGCAGCCGGCATCGGCCGGGTGTACGTCGCCGACAGCCTGGGCAGCATCGGCGGCGGCATCCTGTTCAGCTTTGTGCTCGTGCCGTGGCTCGATCACTTCGCGCTGCTGTGTTTCCCCGCGTTCCTGAACCTCCTGCTCGCCGCCGGCCTCGCCCGGCATTTCCGCCGGAGGCTGCTGCTGGCCTCCGCGCTCATCGTGGCCGGG
>JBAZMN010000375.1:0-3107 GCA_041649735.1 Opitutaceae bacterium
GCGCCTTTTTGTTCGTGCCGAAAGGGGTCGAAATCGCCCGGCCGCTGCAGGTCACCCATATTGCGGCGGGAACTGGCGCCGCGGTTTTCCCCCACACCATCGTCATCATCGAGGACAACGCCAAGGCCACGCTGGTGGAGCATTTTGTGGGCGCGGATGCGCCGCAGGTCGAAAGCCGCAGGTCGAAGATCGAGAACCTGCCAGATCCCGCCTCCCGTCTCCGGTCTCCGGTCTCCGGGGAATTCGCCGCCGGCGTCAACGATCTGTACGCCGGTCCCGGCGCGCAGCTTACCTACGCCGGCGTGCAGAACTGGTCGCCGGATACGCTCGCCTTCCAGTTGAATTCCACCGTAGTGCAGCGCGACGCGCGCGTGCTCTCGCTGAACATCCACCTCGGCGGCCGCCAGTCGCGCCACGAGTCGCACAGCCGCCTGCAGGGTCCGGGCGCCCACAGCGAGATGCTCGCGCTGACCGTCGCCCGGGGCGCGCAGGAATTCGACCAGCGCACGCTCCAGAGCCACCAGGCGCCCAACACCGGTTCGAACCTGCTCTACAAGAATGCCCTGCTCGACCGGGCGCGCACCATCTTCTCCGGCCTGATCATCGTCGACCCCGACGCGCAGAAGACCGACGCCTACCAGAGCAACCGCAACCTGCTGCTCAGCGACGAGGCCGAGGCCAACTCGCTGCCCGGGCTCGAGATCCAGGCCAACGACGTGCGCTGCACGCACGGCGCCACTTCCGGCCACGTGGATGAGGAGCAGATGTTTTATCTGAAGTCCCGCGGCATTCCGGCGCCGGCCGCGCGCGAACTGCTCGTCTTCGGTTTCTTCGAGGAGGTGCTCAACAAGCTGGAGAACGAGGAACTCCACGCCGCCCTGCGCGATCTGATCCGGACGAAATTCAAAAAGTAGATGGCCCAGGAGGGCGCCGAGGCAGCAGAGTGCTGTGTCCTCCGTGTCCTCTGCGTTCTCCTCCTGTAAAATCCAACCATGACCAAAGAACGCATTCTCAGCCGCGAGGTCACCGCCACGCAGATTCCCAGCGGCGACCGCATTACCATTGCCGCCGGCACCAGGGTTCATCTCACCCAGACCCTCGGCGGCAGCTACACGGTCATGACCGACCTCGGCCTCGCCCGCATCGACGGCGGCAACGCCGATGCCCTCGGCGAAGAGGCCGCCGATCAAACCGTGGCCGCCGCCCCGGCGGCCGACGGCGCGCCCGACTCCGAGGCAATCTGGGACCAGCTCAAGAAAGTCTACGATCCCGAGATCCCGGTGAACATCGTCGACCTCGGACTGGTTTATTCGATGGACGTCGAAAAACTCGATCCGGGTTACCGCGTGAACATCTCGATGACGCTGACCGCGCCCGGGTGCGGCATGGGGCCGGCCATTGCCGAGGATGCCCGGGGCAAGGTCATGCTGGTGCCCGGGGTGAGCGCCGCCGACGTGCGCCTGGTTTGGGAACCGCCGTGGAACCAGTCCATGATTTCCGAAGAGGGAAAGATGCGTTTGGGACTGATCTGAGGCATCGCCGGCCAAGAGAGGGTTGCACTGCCGCCACCGGCGAAGGCGGACCATCGCCGATCGATGAGGTAGGCAAGCGGCGGCTAAACCTGGCCCCGGGGCGAAGATTGGATGCCGCACTCCAGCGAGAGGACACGACAAGATCGCGCCCCCTGAACATCCCGCTTACGCGGGCTCCGGCTTGGCGACCGCTGCTTTGGCGAGTTCCCGGGATCGGTCGCGGGCGATCAGCATATACGCCGCCGGGACCACGAAGAGCGTGAACAGCGTGCCCACCGACATGCCGGTGACGATCACAATGCCCATGGCATAACGGCTGGCGGCGCCCGCACCGGCCGCGAAGACCAGCGGCACCACGCCGAGCACCATCGCCGCCGTCGTCATCAGGATCGGCCGGAGCCGCACGCCCGCGGCGTGCTCCACGGCTTCCCGTTTTCCCATGCCCTCGGCCTGCAGCTGGTTCGCGAACTGCACGATCAGGATGCCATGCTTGCTGATGAGCCCGACCAGCGTGATGAAACCCACCTGGGTGTAGATGTTGATCGTCGAGGCGCCGAGGAAGAGGAACGCCAGTGCTCCGGCCAGCGTCATGGGCACGCTGCCCAGGAGAATGATGAGCGGATCACGGAAGCTCTCGAACTGGGCCGCCAGCACCAGGAAGATGACGACCGCGCCGAAGGCGAACGCGAGCACGAGCGTGCTGCCTTCCTGCACGTACTGCCGCGACTGGCCGGCGTAGTCCACGCTGTAGCCCTGCGGAAAAGTCTGCGCCGCCTGGGACCGCAGGTAGTCGAGCGCCTGCCCCAACGATACGCCCTGGCGCGGCACCGCGGTGATGGTGGCGGCATTGAGCTGCTGGAAATGGTTCAGCGTCTGCGGTTGCACCTTGTACCGGAACTTCGCGAACGTCGCCAGCGGCGCGAGCCGGCCGTTGCCCACCCGCACGTAATAATTGCCCAGCTGCTCGGGGTTGAGCCGGGCCACGCGCTCGACCTGGGGGATGACCTTGTAGCTGTTGCCCTGGATGTTGAAGTAGTTGACGTAAGCGCCGCCGAGCAGCGCGCCGATATCGCCAGCCACCTGCTGCATATTCACCCCCAGTTCGGCCGCCTTGTCGCGATCGATCGAGATATCCACCTGGGGCTGGTCGAATTTCAGGTTGCTGTCGGCGTAGTAGAAGAGGCCGCTCTGCAGCGCACGCGTCACAAGGTCGCCGGCCACCAGGGCGATGCGGTCGGACGCGTCGGTCGATTGCACCACAAACTGCACCGGCGCGCCCGCACCGGCCCCGGGCAGCGCCGGCCGCAGAAAGGCCACGGTGTTGAAGCCCGCGACGGCGCCGAGCCTGGCCGACACGTGGGGGAGCAGCTCCAATGAGCCGCGCCGGCGCTGGCTCCATGGTTTCAGCACCATGCCGCCGATGGCCGTGTTGGCCACGCCACTCACGGCACTGCTCGAAACCGCGCCGAAAATCTGGAAAATGTTGTTGGTCTCCGGAAACCCCCGGAAGATCTTCTCCACCTGCGCCCCATACAGCGCCGTCTGATCGACGTTGGCATTGGCGGCGCCGGTCGA
>JBAZMN010000376.1:0-3104 GCA_041649735.1 Opitutaceae bacterium
CCCCACCGTCTATGCCTCGACCGATCCGCTGCCGCCGAAACCGGCCGCCGCCGCCGCGGCAGGTTAGCGAGGAGCCGGCATGCTCGTGGCGGAGATATTTCACTCGATTCAGGGCGAGGGCGAGCTCACCGGCGTGCCGTCGGTGTTTGTGCGCACCTCGGGCTGCAACCTGCGTTGCGCGTGGTGCGATACTCCGTACGCCTCGTGGCAGCCGGAGGGGACGCCGCGGACCGTGGACGACATCGTGGCCGAGGTCGTCCGTCACCCCACCCCGCACGTCGTGCTCACCGGCGGCGAGCCGATGGTGGCGCCGGAGATCGGGGAGCTGGCCGGCGAACTCAAGCGGCTCGGCCGCCATATCACGATTGAAACCGCCGCCACGGTTGCGCCCGGCGGCATCGCCTGCGACCTGGCTTCACTCTCGCCCAAGCTGCTCAACTCCGCGCCCGATGCGCAGCAGCACGCGGCCTGGCGTCGCAAGCACGAGGCGCTGCGGTGGCAGCCGCGGATCGTGCGCGCATGGCTTGATGCCTACCCCTGGCAGTTGAAGTTTGTCGTCACCCAGCCGGCCGATGTCGACGAGATCGAAGGCATGCTGGCGCAGCTGCAGCGCGACGTGCCCCGGCACAAGGTTCTGCTCATGCCCGAGGGCACGACGATGACGGCGCTGCGCGAGCGCGCGGCCTGGTTGAGCGACCTCTGCAAACGGCGCGGTTTCCGTTACGCCCACCGCCTGCAAATCGAGCTTTATGGAAACAAACGCGGCACCTGAGCCCGGCCGGCCCGCCGCCGGTCCGGCGGATCAGCCGCGCAAGCTTTCCGAGGAGCTGGCCGGCCTGCAGGCCCGCTTCGCCAACCAAACGCTGACATTGCGGGAGGTCATCCTGGTTCTCCGGGGTCGGGCCTATCTCCTGCTGGTCATCCTGCTCGCGCTGCCGTTTTGCACGCCGATTCCCCTGCCAGGGTTGTCCACCCCGCTGGGACTGGTGATCGCGCTGGTCTCGCTGCGGCTGGCGCTGGGCCAGCGCCCCTGGCTGCCAAGGAGATTGCTGGATCGGCAGCTTCCGCCCGGATTCTTCGGCCGGGTTATTGCGGCGACGACGGGCATCACCCGCTTCCTGGAGAAATTCCTGCGTCCACGAGTTGCGCTGCTGACCGAAGTCGGCTTGTTGCGGCAGACGCACGCCGTGATGATGTTCCTGGCCGCGCTGGTGCTGCTGCTGCCCCTGCCGATTCCGTTCACCAACACCATTCCGGCCTGGGCGATCATCCTGATCGCGGGCGGACTGATGGAGCGCGACGGCGCGGCCATCGTGGCCGGTTACGGGGCTTTTGCCGGCGGGGTCCTCTACTTCATCCTGCTTGGCGGGGCCACCCATCACCTTTTCGACGCGTTCAAGCGCCTGCTGGGGTGATGCTGTCGGCGGCACGGATGGAAAGGAATCCGTTGGCCGATGCGCGGTTGCAACCTAGCGCGCCGGCACAGGGTCCAGTTTCCGGATCACGTCGCGCGTATGCACAAACACGGCTTCGGGATCGCCCGAAGCATCGATCTCCCGGAGCAGACCCTGGCGCCGATAGTGCTCCAGCACGGGATCACAGGTTGCGGCGTAGGCGCGCAGGCGGGTGCGGATGGCCTCGGGCTTGTCGTCATCGCGCTGGATGAGCTTGCCGCCGCAGGCGTCGCAGCGGCCGGACACGCGCGGAGGCTTGTTCACGATGTGGTAGCCCGTGCGGCACTGCTGGCAGACCCGGCGGCCGGAAAGCCGCTCGATGATCAGGGACTCGGGGGCGAAGAAATTGATGGCGGCGTCAAGCTGGCGGCCGATCCGGGCGAGGATGCCGTCAAGCGCATGGGCCTGCTCGATGGTCCGGGGAAAGCCGTCGAGGAGAAATCCATACCGGCAGGCCAGGCACTGGGCGCGCTCGCGCACGAGTTCCACGACGGTGGCGTCGGAAACCAGTTCACCACGCTTCATGGCGGACAAGGCCACGGTCATCGCCGGGGAAGGCGCATGACCGCTGGTGTCGTGCGCCGCATGGCGGAAGACGTCGCCGGTGGAAAGGTGGCAGGCACCATACTCGGCGATGATCTTTTCGGCCTGAGTGCCCTTGCCCACGCCGGGCGGGCCGAGCAGCACGAGATGCCAGGGGCGCGGGGGCACGGGGCCGGTTCCGGCGCAATTCGCCCCGGGACCTTGGAGCCAGGTAATGCGGTTACCGGAGGAGTACATCGCCCGGTTAACATAGCGGCTTTCGTGGTTCGGGCGAGCGTTATGCCGCCCGCCGCCATGGCGTACGGAATTTATCAGGACGGCAGGTCCGGTCTATTCGACAAGCTCATCGATCAACGGCGGGGGCTGGACAGGATGGGAGCCGATTTTGAAGGCGGCGGTGACCGGGGCGAGGGCAGCGTCCAGATGGGCATTGTCCCGGACGTGCAGGGTGCACAGGCACTCGCCGGCCTGCACGGTTTCACCGACCTTTTTCAGGCCGGTCAGACCCACCGCGTGGTCAACCGAAGCGGCGGCATGGCTGCGACCGGCGCCGAGCCGCAGCGCGGCTTGGGCAATGGCCATCGGATCGACGTCGGTTACATAACCGGAGCGCGGCGCGGGAACTACGCGGAGGTGTTTGGCACGCGGCAGGCGGGAATAATCGTCCACCACGGCCGGGTCCCCGCCCTGGGCGGCCACGAGTTCGCGGAATCGGGCCAGCGCGGCGCCGCTGACAATCGTCGCCTCGAGCCGTCGGCGGGCGTCGGCGGGATCGGACGCAACCCGGGCGAGCAGCAGCATGTGCACCCCGAGCGCATAGGTCACCTCCATGAGGTCAGCTGGTCCACGGCCTTGGAGCGCTTCGAGCGCCTCGACCACCTCGACGGCATTGCCGACGGCGCGGCCGAGCGGCTGCTCCATCGAGGTGAGCAGGGCCCGGGTGGGCCGGCCCATGGCCCGGCCAATCGCAACCATGGCAGCGGCGAGTGCACGGGCCTGCGTCCGTGACGGCATGAAGGCGCCGCGGCCGAACTTCACGTCGAGCACCAGCGCATCGACGCCCTCGGCGAGTTTCTTCGACATGATGCTCGCGCAGATGAGCGGAAT
>JBAZMN010000377.1:0-3102 GCA_041649735.1 Opitutaceae bacterium
TCAGGTGAAACTCCTTGAATGGAGGTTTAATCAGCAGGGCATTGAGAGGGCTCCCTGGCACGAATTCACCAGTGGAGCGACCGATATGTTCGCCGGCACCTGCAAAAGCGTCAATATACGCATGGTTGAAGCGATTGTGGGCCGTTAAGATCTGAGAATACGCTTGAGCGTATTTCTTGATGATCTCGAGCTTCACCTCAGACCATGGCCCAATTTCATCGATCTGAAGAGCCATGGTGTTTTATCTAAGCTCGAAACTTCTCTTGTCGAGTCATCACAATTGCACTTGGCAACTTCGCTATGAGGTGGGCCGTACAGATTTGGCTCGCAACTAATCTATGAGGGTAGGCATTTCATCCATCATGCTGCTCGATTTTTCCAAACTTCCGCCCCGCGACGTCTACGGCTGGATGACCAGCGCCATCGCCCCGCGCCCCATCGCGTGGGTTTCCACCATCTCCGCGGACGGCCGCACCAACCTTGCGCCGTTCAGCTTCTTTCAGGGTGTCACCTCCAACCCGCCGACGCTTCTGTTCGTGCCGGTCAACAACCGCGACGGCGGACCCAAGGACACGGTGCGCAACCTCCAGCAGGTGCCGGAATTCGTGGTCAACGTCGTGCCCTACGCCCTGGCCGAGCCCATGAACGCCTGCGCGGCCACGCTGCCCTATGGCGAAAGCGAGTTTGCGCGGTTCGGCATCGAAAGCGCACCGTCGGTGAAGGTGCGCCCGCCGCGCGTGGCCGCCGCGCCGGTGGCGTTCGAGTGCACGGTGCACCAGATCGTCAACGTCGGCGAGGGGCCGCTGGCCGCGCACGTCGTCTTCGGCCGCATTCACCTGGTGCATGTCAGCGACACCGTGCTCGGTGCCGACGGCCGGATCGACACGGCGGAGCTCGATCTCATCGGCCGGCTGAGCGGCGACTGGTACTGCCGCACCACCGAACGCTTCACGGTCAAACGGCCGGCGTAACGGGGCGCGCCGGACTCTTCGCTGCTTGCGCCGGCGCGAAATCGTCCAACGTTGGAGTCATGGCTGCGAAAACGCTCGTCGCCGGAGGGCAGGCCGATGTGGTCTTGCCTGCCCGCGAGTTTTTGCGCGATCCTTACCGGCCGCTGCACGCGGCCCGGGTGCCCGGCGCCACCGTCGCCTGGCCCCTGCAATATCAACGTGCCAAGGACTGACATGGATGCCGCCACTCTCAAATCGAAGGTCCGAACCGTGCGCGACTGGCCGAAGCCGGGCGTGAACTTCCGGGACGTCACCACGCTCTTCCAGGACGCCGCCGCCTTTCGGGCCACGATCGACGGCCTGGCCGCCGCGATCGCCCCTTTCCGGGCGGACGTCGTGGCGGCGGTGGATGCGCGCGGCTTCATCCTGGGCGGGGCGCTGGCCTACAAGCTCGGCCGGCCGTTCGTGCTGGTGCGGAAGAAGGGCAAGCTGCCCTACCAGACCGTGGCCGAGGACTATGCGCTTGAATATGGCACCGCCACCATCGAGGTGCACGCCGACGCCTGCCGGCCCGGCGACCGCGTGGTCATCGTCGACGATCTCATTGCGACCGGCGGGACGCTGCTCGCGGCGGCCAAACTGTTTCGTACGCTGCGGGGCGAAGTCACGGGCGTGGTCGCCATCATCGACCTGCCCGGGCTGGGCGGGTCGCGCCGCCTGGCCGAGGCCGGGCTGAAGGTCGCCACCCTGTTTGCCTTCAGCGAGACGGAGTAGGGTCCGCCGGCGGGCGCCCGGCCCAAGGTGAAAAGAGCGAAATTCCGGGAATATCTCCCGGTTTTGGATATCTTATGGGTGATTCCCCCGCCCGAAACGACTCCCCGCCAACTTGGGTGGAAGTTCTGGCAGGAATCTATCCTCAATCATCCACCCTATGACCAAATCGACGAGACTCATCATCACGGCCGCGGCGCTTGCCGGGCTTTACAGCGGTTCGCTCGCGCTCCAAGCCCGGGCCGACGACAGCAACGCGGGCACGCCCGCCGCCAAGGACGAAGGCAAGCCGAACAGTTGCAGCGGCAAGTCCTCGTGTAACGGCAAGGAAAAGGACAAGGCGTGTTGCAAGGCCAAGGCCTCGTGCAAAAGCGACGCGGGCTGCAAGGATTGCAAGAATCCGGATGCCGGCCAGGCCGGGGCCAAGGCCGACAAGGACAAGAGCTCCTGCAGCGGCAAGGACGGCTGTTCCGCCAAGAGCGATACTGCCGCCAGCAAAGACGGCAAATAATCCGGGGACCGTTTCCAGTTCTGTTGTCAGTTTCCGCGCCGGCCGGTGGCAAATCCACCGGCCGCGCCCATGTTATGAGCGGCGCGCCCACCATGGAACCGGTCGCCGAAGCGCGCCTCCGCCCCCCACATGCCCGCCAATTCCTTCAACGCCTTCACCGATTACGGCATCGGCATCGGTCTGCGGGTGCCGCATTATCAGCATATCCTGACGAAAAAACCGGTTGTCGACTGGTTTGAGATCATCTCGGAAAACTTCATGGTCGACGGCGGCCGGCCGCTCGAGGTGCTCGACCAGATTCTCGAGCAATACCACGTGGTGCAGCACGGCGTTTCGCTTTATTTCGGCTCGGCCGATCCGCTGGACCGCGCCCACCTCAAGCGGCTGAAGGCGCTCGTGAAGCGCACCCGGACGCCCTGGCTCTCCGACCATCTCTGCTGGGGCAGCGTCGACGGCACCTACACGCACGATCTGCTGCCGATGCCCTATACCTTTGCCGCGGCCCGGCGCACGGCCGAAAAAATCCGCCAGGTGCGCGACTACCTCGAGATCCCCGTCTGCGTGGAAAACGTCAGCAGCTACGTCGAGTTCCATGTCTCGGAGATGACGGAGTGGGAGTTTCTCGCCGAGGTCGTCGAGCGCGCCGACTGCGGGATCCTGCTCGACGTGAACAATATTTACGTCTCCTCGCGCAACCATGGCTTCAATCCGTACGACTACGTTGACGGCATCCCGCCCCACCGCGTGGCGCAGATGCATATCGCCGGCCACACGAAGTTCGAGCAGTACATTCTCGACACCCACGACCACCCGGTGATCGACCCGGTGTGGAAACTGTACGCGCACGCCATCCGGCGCTGCGGCGTGACG
>JBAZMN010000378.1:0-3100 GCA_041649735.1 Opitutaceae bacterium
ACGGCGCGCGATGCGCGCAAACATCGTGTTGACCGCGGCGGGGTCGGGCATGGCTGGTTCAGGAGTCGGGTTTCGGGGGGCCGGGGGTGACGCTCAAACCGGGTGCTGCTTGAAGCGGTCGACCACCCAGCGCGAGAGCACCTGGTCCGGCGCGTCGATGACCTCGCGCGTGATGTCGAAGCGGCGGGGTTCGCCGTCGCGGACGATCAGCTTGAGCCCATGGTGGAAATCGCGGAACTTTTCCTCGCACAACGCGCGGATGGTTTTGTCGGCGGCCAGGCTCAGCTCGATCAGCCGTTCGATCGCGGAGTCGGCAAAAACCAGTTCGAAACCGTAGTCCTTCTGGAAACGGGCGGCGAAGGCGGCGACATCGGCCTGCAGCACCGCGTGCTGCAGCGCCGCATTCTGCTTGAGCAGGGTCTGGAGCACCGCCTGCGGCCGGGCAATCGTGTTCCGGTCGATCTGGAAGGACTTGATCGCCGTCGAGGGCAGTTCGAACTTGAAGTTGCGCAGCACGCGTTCGAGCACGGTCATGAGACCGCGGGCGCCGGTGTTTTCCGCGTGGGCCTGGCGGGCGATCTCCCGCACGGCTTCGGCGGCGATTTCAAAATCGATGCCGTACCCGGCAAAATCGGCGCGGTACTGCTGGAGGATGCTGCCTTCCGAGGTCAGGAGGATTTTTTCCAGATCGTCGGCGGTCAGCGCCCGGCACGCCACCCGCACGGGCAGGCGTCCGACAAATTCGGGCTCCAGGCCGTAGTCGATGAAATCACGGCTTTGCGCGAGCGGGAGCAGGCTGGAGTCATCCGCCGGCCGGTCCGATCCCGCGGCGGCAAAGCCGATCTGGCCGCTCTGCACGCGCCGCTTGATCTGCTCGGCGAGCTTGTCGAACGCCCCGCTGACGATGAACAGGATGTGGCGGGTGTTGACGGTGCGCTTGCGCGGACGGGAGCCGCGCTGGAAATCCATGAGCGCCTGGATCTGGCCGGCGATGTCGGCCTGGCTGTGCAGGTTGACCTCGGTCTCCTCCATGAGTTTGAGCAGATTGATCTGCACGCCGCGACCGGAGACGTCGCGCCCGACGGTGCCGCCGGCGGCGGAGGCGATCTTGTCGATTTCGTCGATGTAAATGATGCCGTACTGCGCCAGCTCGACGTCGCCATCGGCGGCCTTCACGAGATCACGGACGAGATCCTCCACATCGCCGCCCACATAACCGGTCTCGGAAAACTTGGTGGCGTCGGCTTTCACGAAGGGCACGCCGATGAGTTTGGCGATGCACCGCATGAGATAGGTCTTCCCGACTCCCGTCGGGCCCAGCAGCAGGATGTTCTGCTTGGCGTAATCGCGCTCCCGGAGCATTGGATTCTCCAGACACTGCCGGACATGATTGTAGTGATCGCAAATGGCGACCGAAAGGACCTTTTTGGCCTCATCCTGCCGGATGACGAAACGATTGAGATAATCGCGGATCTCGCGCGGCTTGAGGTTGAACTCCCGGATGCGCTGGAGTGTGGTGTCATGCGCCTTGTCGCTCTCATCGGTTACTTCATCTGCCGGAGAAGTGGGACCTGCCGCCGGCGGGGTAAAAAACGACTTAACATTCGAACCCTTAATGAGTTCCTGAATATGCTTGGGAAGATGTTCAAAAGGCTCGGATGGAGATTTGTCACTCATTTTCGAGAATTGTAAGCCTTTGATGTTGACGGAGTTTACTCTTCGAATACCTTCAGGTTTTCACTTAGGACCCTCGAGAAAGGAATACCATGTCGACCAACCTGACAAAACGCGAGATCGTGCTGCAAATCTACGAGAAGACCGGATTTCCGCAAAAGGAGGTTCAGACCACGGTGCAGATGACGTTGGATATCATCATGAATGCGCTGGCCGCGGGCCGTAATGTCGAGCTGCGCAACTTCGGCGTGCTGGAGGTGCAGGTGCGCAAGGCCCGCGTCGGCCGCAACCCCAACAAGCCGGAAACAGAGGTCATCATCCCGCAGCGCGCGGTGGTCAAATTCAAATCCGGCAAGATCCTCAAGGCCAAGCTCAAGAAGCTGGATCTGGGGTCCCTGCAAAATAAGGGTGGCGAAACGCCGCCTCCGCCTGCAACCTGAGCGGTTGCATGCCTTTGTTTCAGTCCCTGCCCGGATTCCGGGAGTTCTATCCTGAGGCGCTGGCGCGCCGAAATCATGTTTTCCGTCTCTGGCGCCAGACCGCGCTGACGTTCGGCTTCGTCGAGTACGATGCGCCGGTGCTCGAGCCGCTCGAACTCTACAAGACCAAGTCGGGCGACGAGATCGAGCAGCAGTTGTTCAGTTTCACCGACAAGGGCGGACGCGAGGTGGCGCTGCGTCCGGAGATGACGCCCACCGTGTGCCGGATGGTCGGGGCGAGGGCCGGCAGCCTCAAGCGCCCGATCAAATGGTTCAGCGTGGCCGAGTTTTACCGCTACGAGCGCGCGCAGAAGGGGCGGGAGCGCGCCTTTTTCCAGTTCAATGCGGACATTTTTGGCGAGGCGGGGGTCGAGGCCGACATCGAGCTGATCGCGCTGCTGGTCCAATGCCTCGCGGCCTTCGGCCTGACCGCGCAGGATTTTTGCGTGCGGCTGAGCGACCGCGATCTGTGGTTTTATTATCTGGAAGCGCTCGGGTTCGATGAGGCGCGCGGGCGGGTGCTGCTGGCCGCCATCGACAAGCATGAGCGGCTTGGGGACGCGGCCTTCAAGCCTTATTCCGACCAGTTCGGTCCGCTGGACGCAGATCTGAAAAAGAAGGTGCTGGCGTTTCTGCAGGTCAAGGGCCTGGAGCAGATCGAAGCGCTGCTGCAGCCGGTGGGCGGGGACAAGCTCAGCGCCCGGCTGGCGGACTGGCGCAAGCTGCTTGCCGGTCTGGGGGCCATGAAGCTCGCCCCGTTTGTCGAGGTCGACCTCGGGGTGGTGCGCGGCCTGGCCTATTACACGGGCTTCGTCTTCGAGGCCTTTGACCGCAAGGGCGACTTGCGCGCCATCGCCGGGGGAGGACGCTACAACGATCTGGTCAAGAAACTCGGCGGCCCCGACCTGCCGGCGGCCGGCTTTGCCATCGGCGACGTGACGATGGGC
>JBAZMN010000379.1:0-3092 GCA_041649735.1 Opitutaceae bacterium
CGCGGCGGCTACTATGAGCAGAGCGGCTGCCTGCGCGACATGATCCAGAACCACACCATGCAGCTCCTCGCGCTGACCGCGATGGAGCCGCCGGTGTCGCTCGATCCCGAGGCGATCCGCGACGAAAAAGTGAAACTCCTCCAGGCTATCCAGCCGTTTGCGGCCGAACCTGGTGGCGACGTGGCCCGGGCGCAGTATGCGGCCGGCCTCGCCGGCGGCCAGCCGGTGCCGGGCTATTTGCAGGAGGAGGGCATCAACCCGCAGTCGGCCACCGAGACCTTTGCGGCGCTGCGCATCGCCATCAACAACTGGCGCTGGGCGGGCGTGCCGTTTTACCTGCGCTCCGGCAAGCGCATGGCCCGGCGCGTCACCGAAATCGCCATCCAGTTCAAGTGCCCGCCTGGCACGCTTTTTGCCGGCGCCGAGCAGTTCAATCTCGCGGCCAACACCCTTGCGTTCCAAATCCAGCCCGATGAGGGCAGCACCGTGCTGCTCAACGCCAAGATCCCCGGCCTCGAAACGCGCACCCAGCCGGTGAAGATGCACTTCCGCTACGCCACCACCTTCGGCTCCAACACGCCCGAGGCCTACGAGCGGCTGGTGCTCGACGCCATGATCGGAGACGGCACGCTCTTCATCCGCGGCGACGAAACCGAGGCTTCATGGAAGCTCATCACGCCGGTCCTCGAACGCTGGCAGGCGCAGCAGCGCGCGGGACTTGATGCCTATCCCGCCGGCTCGTGGGGCCCCAAGGCCGCGGAGGCGCTGGTCGCCCCGCGGGGACACGAATGGCGCAAGCCGTAGCCGCGCCTCTAGCGCGGAATTTCCAATGTCCAAATCCCAAACGCCAAAGACCGCGAATGCTCAACCCGAGGCACATGAACGCTCTTTCCCGACACGGAGTTTGCGCTTGCTTTGGGATTTGGAGCTTTGGCGTTTGAAGTTTTTGCACCGATGAGTGACGACGTTTTCAGCGTTCTCCCCGGTCTCGAGGTGCCCGTGGGCGGCATCGCGGCGAGCCTCGCGCGGCTATGGGACGGCGACCCGGCAGACGGGGCCGGCGCACCGTCGGAGTTTCGCGCGTCGCAGATGAACCTCGTGCTGCACCTCGGACTGCCGACCACGCCCGACGACGGCCTGGCGCAGTTCGCGGCGGCACTCCGGTTCACCCAGCGCTACCCGGCGCGCATCCTCGTCCTCTGTCCGCGGGCGGAAGGCGGCGCGGACCTCGCCCTGCGGGCGAAAATTTACAGCGAATGCTTCATCGGCAGCTCGCGCCGGGAGATGAGCTGCATCGAGGCGGTGATGCTCAGTTATCCGCAGGAGCGCCGCGATTTTCTCGAGGATCAGGTCTCGATCATCGTCGAGGCCGACCTGCCCATCTACTACTGGGTCCACCGCATGTCGCAGGTGCACAAGATCGCCACCTACCAGTGGCTGCTGCGCAATTCCGACCGCTTCCTGCTGGACACCGCCGTCTCCACGCCGGAGGCGCGGACGTATGCCTGGCCGAGGCCGGACGGCTTCCGCGACCTGGCGCAGGCGCGGCTGCTGCCGGTGCGGCAGTCGGTCGGCCAGTTTCTCAGCGCCTATGCGCCGGCGGCCATTGCCCGCGGTCTGCAGGCGGTCACGGTGGCCCATGACGGGGATCACGCGGCCGAGGGGCGTGTGCTACTTGAGTGGGCCCGGGTGCGGCTGGAGGCGTGCGGCGTGCCGGCGCAGCCCGGGCCGGCCTACCGGACCAGGCCGGTGGCGGCCGGTACGTCCTCCTCGCTCGAATTGAATTTCGGGTACGACGACGGCCGGCATTTTCTCTGGCGCGCCGACTTCGCGCACGGCGGCGCCTATTTCGAGAGCACCCTCGGCGGCGGCCGGCAGATGCTGCCCATGACCACCGGCCTGCTTGCGACCGAAGCCGCCCTCGGCGAGGCGATCTTCTACTGATCCACCACGAAGGGCACGAAGATCACGAAGGAATGAAGATGAACCGCGAATTACACGGATGATCAGGCAATTTATCTGCGATCATCCGTACAATCCGCGGTTTTCAGACGCGGACGTGCAACACGGCATAGGTCCGCTTGCCTTTGCGCAGCAGCAGATACTTGCCGAAGAGCGCGTCGTTCGTCGTGGCAGCGCGGGCAATCTCGGCCACGCGGATGTTGTTGAGGTAGATACCGCCCGCCTCGAGATCCTTGCGCGCCTGGCCCTTGGACGCCGCCAGGCCGGCGAGCACCACCAGGTCGATGACGGGCGCGCCCGTGCCGGCCAGCTTCGTCCGCTCGATTTCCCTGGTCGGTGCCTCGCCCACGACATCCTGGAAGATCTCTTCACTGACGCCTTCCAGTGAACCGCCGAAAAGGATCTCGCTAGCCTTAAGGGCGGCGGCCACGGCGTCGCTGCCGTGAACAAGAGCGGTCACCTCCCGGGCCAGCGTCTTCTGGGCGGCGCGGGCACCGGGATCCTTTGCCTGCCCGGTGGCCAGCGTCTCGATCTGTTCGCGCGGCAGCAGGGTGAATTTTTTCAGGTACTCCACCACCATGCTGTCCTCGGTGTTGATGAAGAATTGGTAGAAACGGTACGGACTGGTCTTCTGCGGATCGAGCCACACCGCGCCGCCCTCGGTCTTGCCGAACTTGGTGCCGTCGGCTTTGGTGATGAGCGGGAAGGTGAGGCCCCAGGCCGCCACGCTGAGTTTTTTGCGAATAAGGTCGGTGCCGGCGGTGATGTTGCCCCACTGGTCGGAACCGCCGATCTGCAGCTCGCAGTTGGCCGTCTGGCGCAGATGGCAAAAGTCAAAGGCCTGCAGCAGCATGTAGCTGAACTCGGTGTAGCTGAGGCCACCTTCGCCTTCCATGCGGGAGCGCACGCTGTCCTTGGCCACCATCATGTTGACCGAGAAATGTTTTCCGACGTCACGCAGGAAATCGAGGAAGCTGACCGGAGCGGTCCACTCGGCGTTGTCCACCAGCCGGGCGGGATTGGCCCTGGTCTCGAAATCGAGCAGACGCGTGAGCTGGCGTTTGATGCAGGCGATGTTGTGCGTGAGCTGCTCGCGGGTAAGCAGGTTGCGTTCGGCGGACTTGCCCGAT
>JBAZMN010000380.1:0-3091 GCA_041649735.1 Opitutaceae bacterium
CGGATTCACGTACTGGGATCAGTCGGATTCATCGGCCACTTCCAATGAGAGTTAAACCACTGGACCGTGGCCGTCCCGGAGGGCGCCTGGACGGTGGTGATGGGCTGCAGGTGCAGGCCGGAGGCCGACGATTTGTCGAACAACGGACCACTGAGGTAGCTGACCCAGTCGATGATACTCTGGCCGCCGATCAGGCCGCTGACCGACAGGTCGCCGTTGCCGGTGGTGGCGAGCCATTCGGGGCTCAGGGCATAGCGCACCCAGCTGCGGCTGTCGGTGTCGTAGGTCTCCTTCGAGTAGAGGCCGGTGAAGACGTGACGCCCCAGCAGGTCGGTCAGCCACGACTGCTGCAGGAAATCGGTGGCCCGGAGTTCGCCGGTCACCGTCCCCCGGAGATTCTCCCGGGTGGTGAAACGCGAACCGTTGCCGCCGGCATTTCCGGAACCGCCGACGAAGGCGGCCCCGGCGTTGGGGTTGTTGCCCTTGGAACCGGTGCCGTTGTAGCTGGTCACCGGCGGGTTGAGGTACGCCCACGGCATCTTCGTCGTGTTTGCATTGATATCGATGCTGATTTCGGGTGAACCCGCGAAATTGGATTCCTGGCCGGCGCGGTATCGCTGGTAATCGTAGGTCAGATCGACCGCCATGCGGTTGTTGAGGAAGGTCTGGTCGAGGGCGAGATTGAACGCGTCCCAGTTCTGCCATTCATGTTTGTTTGGCCCATCGATCAAGTGGTTGTAGAAATCGAAGATCGAGGGATCCGTGATGGACTTGTCCTTGTAGAACCCGGCCGAGGCCCCCGCGGTGGCCGGATCGGAAGGATTATACCGGTTGTTGAGAACCGCGTACGTGCCAAACCTCGCAATGCCGCTGTACGTGTCGTAGGGCATGCCCCCGATGCTGCCGACGCGGCTGCCATCGGACCCGATGCCGAAATAAAGGTACGGCGAACCTTGCACCGCCGAAACCGGGGTGGATGGGTTGTTCGCGTTATTATAGTAGAACACCGGGTTGTATAATTGTTGGAGACCGGGATAGGCGCTGCCGGTGATCCAGGGGTTCCGCCGCAGTCCCGGGAGGGTGGGGTTGGCCGATCCCGAGGAAGCTTGGACGCCCGCATCCCATGCGTAAGCCGGATCCCAGGTCGTCTTGTTGATGGCACCGGAGTCGAAAAACGGCGTGATCGCGTCCACCGGCGGCAGGATGCGCGGGTTGTTGGATCGAACGGCGCCATGCTCGTAATTGGCGCGGATGGTCGTGTGCGCCGAGCCGAGGCCAAAAAACCTCGGGTCCCAGCGTACCGCGCCGAAGATCCGCTGGTCGTGGTTGTATGCGGGCTGCTGGCGGTACTTGGTGTTGTCGTCCAGCGCGGCGACCCGGATCGCGAGTTCGTCGGGCAGCAGGACATGGTTGAAATCCAGGACGTTGCGGAGACTGCCATAGCTGCCGTAGCGATTTTCGACCTTATAGCCCTCCTTGTAACTCGCCAGATTGACGCTGGCATTGATGATGCCCGCCGGGCTGCCAATGCCGAACAGGATGGAATTGGGGCCGCGTTGCAGGTCCACCCGGTCCACAACGTAGGAATCCCAAGGCAAGTCCGTCCGGAAATAATCGCGGGTATTGTCCGCGGAATCGAGTCCGCGGACGCGGGTGTTCTGGTCGGGTCGCGTCAGGCTTTCACTGGCGCCGTTGATGAAGGTGTTGCCCACGCCGGCGTAGTTGCCGTAGACGCCACCAACCTCGGTATTGGGCGTGTATTGGAGCAGGGTCTGGTTGTTGGTGGCTCCGATGTCCTGCATGAACTGGGCCGTCACCACGGTGAGCGAGGACGCGATATCCTTGAGATCCGTCCGGACGCGCGTGCCCGCCAGCGTCGAATCGGCTTGATAGGATCCTTTGTCTTGCGAGGTATCGACGATGAACGGAGACAAACGAATGACTTCCGACGTTGGCGTCTCGACGGTGGGCTGTGGAGCCAGAACGCCGGCGCCAGGCGTGCCGGCGGGCGCGGCCTTCGGGGCCGGGCCGGCCGCAGCCTGCGAGGGCGCGGCGGGTCGCGGCATGCGCCGGAGCGAAAACGCGCCGGCCTGCTGGTCCTCCGCCGCAACCAGGCCGGTGTTCGCGAGCATGAGATCCAAGGCTTCGCGTGGAACGAATTTTCCCTGGACGGCGTTCGTGTGAACGCCCTCCACGACATCGGTGGCGGCGACGATGCCGAAACCAGACTGCTCCGAGAATAGCTTCAGGGTCTGGTCCGCACGACCCGCGGGCAGATCGAAGGGCTTGGCCGCGGAATCTTCACCAAACACGGGAGCGCAGAACAACAAACACAGGCAATAGGCGACCGATAGGACAAGGCATCGGGCGAACGCCGGAAGGGACTTGACGGTGAATGGATGCATGGGGGATTGTTGGGGATTAAGTTGCCCGCTGTGCCCAGGCACGACCTGCGGGTAGGGTATCAAAATAGACTCTTCGGGCGATATTTGTGTTTACGGCGTCGCAACGGTGCCTGGAAATACCGGCCGGGAGCATCTTCCGGCCGGCGGGCGGCACCGGTTCGCGGACGGTGGCTGTTGCAGGCGAGGATGGCGCCCCGGGGTCCCTCGGCGGGTCCTTCTGCCGTCGAACGCTAAACGCCCCGCTTGTTTCATCTTCGGTCGCGACCAGACCGGTGCCGGCTAGCATCTGCTGCAAGGCGTCTCCCGGCATGAATTCCCCCCGCACGGCGTTCGTCCGCACGCCCACCGTGACATTTGTGGCGACAATCAGGCTGCGCCCGCATTGCTCCGAAAATGTCTTCAGGGTTCTTTCCGCCTCGCCGGATGGCACATCGAAGGCGCACGGCTTCGGTTCCACCCCACGCAACCAGCTGCCAGGCAGCAAACAAGCACCGCAGAACAACAGGATGCCCGGATGGCGGAACAGCCGGACGAATGGCGCAGTCAGCAAAGAATGCATGGATGGATCTTTTGGGCTTGCTCCTCCCGGCATCGGCATGAACGGCCGGCGGAGCCTCACGGGGCATTATCATAGACTCATGAGCAGGCCCTTCTGTTTACCCTGCGCACGACCTTGCGAACGTGGC
>JBAZMN010000381.1:0-3087 GCA_041649735.1 Opitutaceae bacterium
TTTTGCCCGGCGAAGAGCGGCAGGAACTGGACGACATGCGGTTGCTGCTGGGGCTCATTGCGGGCGCGGAGAGCGGGGTGGGCCGCAACGCGCTCTTCGGTCTGCTGGACGGGGCGGTGAGCCGCGAGCCCCAGCGCATGGCGCTGCAACTCCTGGCCCGCGCCAGCGGCAGCGGCGCGACGCGGTCGGAATTCCGGGCGAAGCTCGACCAGCTGATCGCGGCGCCGACGCCGCATCCGATCCTGGAGGATTTGCTGGTGTTCCGGGCGCAGGTGGCGCTGGCGGAAAAAAACTATGGCCGGGCGGAGGAGGATGCGAAGACGCTGCTGGAACGTTTCCCGGGTTCGCAGCTCAAGGCGCAGGCGCTCGGCGTGCTGACAGGCGTGGCCTGGGAACTGCGGCGCTACCGCACGGCGGCCGACTATGCCGCGCAACTGCGGGCCGAACTGCCGGCCGGCGACATGCGGGCGCAGCTCGGCGTGCTGGTGGCGGACGCGGATTTCCGCGCCGGGGATTTCAAAAATGCCGCCGACGCCTATGGTTCGGCCCAGCGGGAGCCGCCGGTGGCAGTGGCGCCGGGCGTGCTGCTGTTCCAGCGCGTGCTTTCGGAAATCAGCGCCGAGCGGCTTGACGCGGCGCAGGCGCTGCTCGACGGGGCCGCGGTGACGGCGGGCGTTGACGCGGTGAGCCGCTGGCAGGCGGAATGGAACCTGGCGCGGGCCCTGCAGGTGCGCGGCCAGACCGCGGAGGCGCTGAAGCGGGTGACCCGGCTCGTCAATGAGCCGGATGCGGCCGCGCTCCCGCCGGACCTGTTGGTGCGCATGGCCTGGCTGCAGGCGCGGCTGGCGTTCGAGGCCGGTTCGCCGACGGAGGCGATCCGGCTCGTGGACGGACTGCAGGCGCGGCTGGCTTCGCCGGTCATGGCGATCCTGCCAGCTCCGCTCAAGACCGATGTGGCCAGCACCAGCGTCCTGTTGAAGGCCCAGGCCCTGCTGGCAGCCAACCACGCGCGGACCAGCGCCGGGCAGGAGGGCCTCGAGCTGTTGAAAAAATTGCGGGCCGACTACCCGAAGACCGATGCGGCGGTTTATTCGTTCATCACCGAGGCGGACTACTATTCGGCGCGCAACGAGATCGTCGAGGCGCAGCGTCTGCTGACCAAGCTGGCCGACGACTACCGGGACAATCAATACGCACCATTCGCGCTGTATGAGGCCGCGCTCAACGCCGAACGGCGCGGCCAGGACAATTATTACGAGGACGCCTACCGGCTCATCGAGCGGCTGGTCACCGAGTATCCGCGAAGCGAGCTGGTGTTCTATGCGCGGTTGAAACAGGGCGACCTGCTGCGCAAACTCAACCGTTTTGCCCCCGCGCAGCGGGTTTACGAGCTGCTGGTCAACGATTTTTCCCAACATCAGGATGTCCTGCTGGCGCAACTGGCGCTGGCCGATTGTCATTACGCACAGGCGGTCAGCGATCCCACGCATTGGGAAAGCGCGGCCGCGATCTATGAACGCCTGCAGGATCTGCCGCAGGCGCCGGTCGACCTGCGGGTTGAGGCTGGCTTCAAGCATGGCTACGTCCTGGCCAGACGCGGCAACGCGGACCGGGCACAGGCCGCGTGGATGCTGGTGATGAACACCTTTCTGCTTGATCCTGCCCGGGCGGCCGAGTTGGGGGCCAAGGGCCGCTACTGGATGTCGCGCACCTTGCTGGAGCTGGGGGATCTATACGAGAAGGAGGCCAGGCTGGAACAGGCACGCGAGGCTTACGGGCTGCTGCTCCAGCAGAAACTGCCCGGCGGCATGCTGGCCCAGCAGCGGCTGATGCGGTTCCAGTCCGGAAAGGGCGGCGGAGGCAAATCAGAGTGAGGCAGCCCATGGATGAAGCCACGATCAGCAGCCATCAGCCAATGCGGGTGAAAAAGAAGGTCTGCGGCCGGGCCTCTTTGGCGTTTACGATCCGGGCCGAAACAGGACATAACCACCGCTAATCATGACGGGCCTGGATTTCAGTCTATTTAGCAGTGGCGGACCGATGATGTGGGTGCTGCTCGCGATGAGCGTCGCCGGCACGCTGCTTTTCATCGAGCGGCTGCTGTACCTGCACCGCGGGCAGATTCGCTCCACGGCGTTCGTTGGCGGCATCAAAAACATCCTCGCCAAGCGGCGGTTGCTGGAAGCGCTGACCGTCTGCGAGGAGACTCCGGGTCCCGTGGCCGCGGTCGTGAAGGCGGCGCTGCTGCACGCCGACGCCGACGAACTGAAGATGCGACTGGCGGTGCAGGAAGCGGCCCTGGTCGAGATTCCGGTGCTGGAACGGCGGCTGGGTTCGATCGCGGCGATCGCCCAGGTGGCGCCTCTCGTCGGACTGCTGGGCACGCTCCTGGGCATGATCACAACGTTTCACGCCTTTATGCAGGGCGGCAATTATGCCACGGCGAGCGCCCTGGCGGGCGGCATGTGGCAGGCGCTGATCAGCACCGCCGGCAGCCTCGTTGTCGCCATCCCCGGGCATCTGGCCTACCATTTTCTCAGCGGCCGGGTGCGCGCCATCGTGCGCGACGTGGAATGGGCGGGCAATGAGATCATGAAGTATCTGCTGGTGGAGTACCGAAACCTGCCGGCAAACGGCAACGGCAGCACGGTGGCCGGGTCGCAGGCAAAGCCATGATCACGCATCCGCTGGATCTCGCGGCGAAACTGCGGCCACCGCCGCGGAGTTTTGACGCGCTGCTGCTCGTCAATGCGGCGCTGCTCGTTTTATTCTTCCTCCTGTTTGGTTCGCGGTTTGTGCTCGCCCCCGGCTTGGGCGTGGATTTCCAACTGCCGGGAATGCAGGGGGCGATGGAAGGCGCGGCGCGGGCGACCGTCGTCGTCAGTGTGCCCCGCTCGGACATGGTGTTGGTGGAGGACGGCATGTTCAATTATGCGCAACTGCGCGACTGGCTGCGGAAACGCGCCCGCAATGAGAAGGGATTGGTCCTGCTCGTGCGCGCCGACCGGCGGGTTCCCTCGGAGGATATGGGCATCATCGCGGAAATGGCCGTGCAAGCCGGCTTTGCCGGCGTCCAATGGGCCATGG
>JBAZMN010000382.1:0-3086 GCA_041649735.1 Opitutaceae bacterium
CACTTCTGTGGCCCAGGCCGAAAGCCAGCGAACCTGCTGGCGGCTGCACCAGAAACGCACCACCGAGGCTTCCTCCGGGTTACTGCCCTCGGCTAACACCTCCCGGGCCAGGATAACCACCTGGTCATGCTCGGCGTCATAGCCCAGCCCCATCTCGCCGGCGCGGAAGACCGGGTCAACCGGCGGTGTGATGTGCATCTTTTCCTCATCGTACTCCACCAGCGGCTCGACCAGACTGGAATTCTGATGGGCAATTTCAGTCAACATCTGTTCCAGCCCTGCTACCAACGTCTGAAGCTGTAATTTTTCAAGGATGATCGTCACCGGCTGAACGTCGGTCTCGCGCCAACCCTGGAGGTAAAAGACTCGCTGGCCGGGCTGACCGATGGCATCTACGGTAATGTGCTGCAAAGGATTGAGATCCAAATCGATCCGAGGCATGATTAACCTTCTTGTTTGATGGAAAACACGTCGAAATCGCGCGCCACACGCACGTTGGGGAAGATGGGCTGCGCTTCGGCCAGCACGTCCTTTTCGCGGTAGCGGCGGGAAAGGTGGGTGAGAATCAACTGCCGGACGCCCGCCTGCGCCGCCAATTCGGCGGCCATCTTCGCCGTCAAATGCGAGAACTTGCGGGCCATTTCAGCCTCTTCTTCCAGGTAAGTAGATTCAATCACCAGCGCATCCGCGCCCTGGCAGGGAGCGATCAGGTCCTCGGTCCGGCCCGCATCGCCGATGTGCACCAGGCAGACCCCCGGCTTGAGCGGTCCGAGCACGTCTTCCGGATGCACTTTGCGCCCATCTTCCAACTGGATCGTTTTTCCCTCCACCAGATCGCGGCGCACCGGGCCGGGCGGCACGCCCAGTTCCTCCGCCTTTTCGGGCAGGAACGGGCGGCGAGAACGCTCCTCGAAGCGGAAACCAAGGCTATCGGAGCCGCGATGAAAAACGGGGAAAGCCGAGATGGAGAAATTGTCGCTCTCGAAGAAAACCCCGGGCTTGACCTCGTGCAGGTTGAGCGTCATGGGCGCCTGCCCGCCTCGCAGAACCACGCCGTAGAGCAGGTCGTGGATGCGGTCAAGCGCCCACCGGCCGCTATAGATGTTCATCTCGTCAATCGTCTCCCAGCGCATGAACGTGGAAAGCAGCCCTGCCAGGCCGAGGATGTGGTCGAGGTGGCCGTGGGTGACGAGGATGTGGTTGAGATTCTTGAAACCAATGCCCGATTGCAGGATTTGGCGCTGGGTACCTTCACCGCAGTCAATCAGGAAGCGGAACTCGTCGTGCTTGACGATCTGGGAGGACAGGCCGCGCTTGGCAGAGGGGGCAGAGGCGGAGGTGCCGAGGAAGACGATTTCAAACATGGGGAGTATTATACCGCCCCCTCCGGCGCTACACGCCACCTCCCCTTCTGCCTTCGGCAGAAGGGGAGGATAGGAGAGGGTAGAGGGGCGATAGACCATCTGTGCTATAATTTTGTCGAGAGTCTGCATGCCCATTACCCGTTCAAAACGCCCTTCGGTCAAATCCTCGCTTCGTCCCAACGGTCGTTCCACCGGCAGGAGTGACCTGCCCCGGACCTCACGGTCGGGGCGCGGTTCCTCGAGGCAACCGGAGCAACCCGTCCGCTCCTCGCCACGAAAAAGCACAGCGCCGCGTCCCTCCCTGCTTGGCAGCATCTCGCCGGAACGCAGGATCGACATCCTTGGCGTGGTCATGGCCCTGCTTGGCCTGTTGACCCTGCTCAGCCTTTTCTCGACCAATAATGGCGGATTGACCGACTACTGGATCAGCGCCCTGAAGTCTGTCTTCGGCTGGGGCGTGTATCTCCTCCCAGTTGGACTGATCGTGCTGGGCGCCTGGCTGGTAGCCCGCAACGTGGATAAACTCCCCGCCCTCTCTCTGGAGCGCATCGTTGGCGTCCTGATGCTCTTCATCGGCCTGCTGGTGGCTTTCCAGGCCTTTGGACGCGGCGGCAGCCTGGGCAGACTGCTCGAGCGCGGACTGGTCGGCGCGCTGGGAGGGGCAGGCACGGTCATTCTGGTGATCGCCTGGCTGGTAGTGGCCCTGGCAATGACGCTCGACCTTTCCCTGCAGGAAATGTTCCATTGGGCCGTCCCGTTATTCGAGAAATTCAAGGCCCAATTAGGCCAGCCGCTCAAAAAACAACCTTCGCCCGGGCGCAACGGGCTGAGCGAGCCGGAAGGTCAATTGGGGGAATTCACCCCGCTACAACGCCCCATGGAAGAACAGCCCATCGCGGCGACTCCGCCCGGTGTAACTATCAGGACCAACCTCCCATCCACACCGGCCATCCCCTGGATATTGCCTAAAATAAACGACATTCTGGAACCGGCGCAGGCTCCTGCCGTCAACGAGGAATTCGTCGAAAAGCGCGCCCGGCTCATCGAGGAGACACTGGCCTCCTTCGGCGCACCTAGCCAGGTGGTTGAGATCAGCCGCGGCCCCACCGTGACGATGTTCGGCGTGGAGCCGCTCTTCGTCGAATCGCGGAGCGGGCAGACCCGCGTGCGAGTGGGCAAAATTGCCGCCCTGGCAGATGACCTGGCCCTGGCGCTGGCCGCGCCGCGCATCCGCATCCAAGCCCCCGTGCCGGGGCACGGCTACGTCGGTATCGAGGTGCCCAACGAGGAAATGTCGCTGGTGGCGCTGCGCGAGGTGGTAGAAAGCGAGGTGTTCACCCGCAGCAAGTCTCCGCTGCGCTTTGCCCTCGGCAAGGACGTGGCCGGCCACCCCAAGGCAACCAACCTCGAAACCATGCCGCACCTGCTTATCGCCGGGACGACCGGCTCGGGCAAATCGGTGTGCGTCAATTCCATCCTGAGCTGCCTCCTGCTGAACAACACCCCCGACGATTTGCGCCTGGTGCTGGTGGACCCCAAACGGGTTGAACTGACCAATTACAACGGCGTTCCTCATTTGCTGGCGCCGGTGGTGGTGGAGGTGGAACGCGTGGTCGGCGCGTTGCAGTGGATGACCCGCGAAATGGACAATCGCTATCACAAGTTTGCCGAAATTGGGGCGCGCAACATTGTTGATTACAATGCCCGTGTGGCCGCTCAGGG
>JBAZMN010000383.1:0-3074 GCA_041649735.1 Opitutaceae bacterium
CTACCTGCTGGTCGCGTCGGCCAATCCGTTCGAGGTGTCGGTTTCGAGCAAGATCCAGGAGATGACCGGCAAGAAGGTCATCCGTCTGCTCGGCCGCGAGCGGGACATCCGCGACCGGTTCAGCAAGAACCAGCAGGTCGAGGTCCAGTTCACCGATGTGGTCGAGAAGATCGGCATCGAGTTTGGAGCGGCCGAGGACCTCAAGGAGGAGGATCTCGCCAACGAGGAATCCGGTCCGATCATCGATCTGGCCAACCGCATCATCGAAGACGCCTATTTTTCGGGGACGAGCGACATCCACATTGAACCGTGGGAAAAGGAGCTTGTCGTGCGCTACCGCATCGACGGCGTCTGTCAGGAAAAACTTCGTCTGCCGATCAAGGTGGCGGGGGCGCTCGTGGCGCGGCTGAAGATCATGAGCAATCTCGACATTGCCGAGCGCCGTCTGCCGCAGGATGGGCGCATCATCTTCAAGCAATTCACCAAGAAAAGCATCGATATCGATCTGCGTGTCTCGACCTCGCCGCTCAATCACGGCGAAGGCATGGTCCTGCGCATCCTCGACAAGCAGAAGAGCACGCTGCCGCTGCAGATGCTCGGGTTCACCGAGGGGAATCTTACCATTTACCGCAAGGTCATCCGCCAGCCTTACGGCATGATTTTGCACTGCGGGCCGACCGGGTCGGGCAAATCGATGACCCTCTACTCGGCCCTCAACGAAATCAGCTCGACCGAGGTGGTCATCCGCACGGCCGAGGATCCCATCGAATACACGCTGGCCGGCATCAACCAGATGCAGATGCACCGGCAGATCGGGCTCACCTTTGCCGCGGCGCTGCGCGCCTTCCTGCGCCAGGACCCGGATGTCATCCTCGTGGGCGAAATCCGCGACCGGGAGACGGCCGAAATCGCCGTCGAGGCCGCGCTGACGGGCCATCTGCTGCTCAGCACCCTGCACACCAACGACGCTCCCAGCGCCGTGGCGCGGCTTACCGACATGGGCATCGAGCCGTTCATGATCTCGTCCTCGCTGCTGTGCATCTGCGCCCAGCGGCTCATGCGGCGCGTTTGCAAGAACTGCAAGCAGCCGGTCGAACCGCAGGGCCGCGAGAAGGAGTTGCTCGAGAAGGCCATCGGCTGGAGCGGCCAGATCTTCAAACACAATCCCAAGGGCTGCGTGCGCTGCAGCCACACCGGTTACAAGGGCCGCGTCGGCATTCACGAGCTGATGGTGATCAGCGAGGAGCTGGTCGAGGGCATCAACAAGGGGCTGGAGACCGCGGAATTGAAGCGCATCGCCATCCGCACCGGCATGAAAACCCTCCACCAGGACAGCATGATCAAGGTCAAGGAGGGCATCACGACCTTCGAGGAGGCCCTCGCCACCGTGCCGCCGGATTTGTGATTCCGGCCGGCATGACCTCCTATTGGTCAGAGTTCCTGCTCGTCGCCCTCGCGCACCTTGTGGCGGTGGCCAGTCCCGGGCCCGATTTCGCGATGGTGTTGCGGCAGAGCATCACGTTCGGCCGGCGCCCGGCCATCTGGACGAGCGTGGGCATCGGTACCGGCATTTTCCTCCATGTGGCGTATTCGCTCCTCGGCATCGGGCTGCTGGTGCGGAGTTCCGTGCTCGCCTTCAGCATCCTGAAGTGGCTGGGGGCGGTCTACCTCGCGTGGGTTGGCCAAAAAGCCATCCGGGCAAAGCCGTTTGCGCATGGGGAAACGCCCAACGGGGCCGCCCCGGTTTTGACCGCCAACGGGGAGCGGGAAATGCCCGGCCGGCGTGCGGCGTTTGTGACCGGCTTTCTCACCAATGCCCTCAATCCCAAGGCCACCCTGTTTTTCGTGTCGCTCTTTTCGGTGGTCATTAATCCCCGCACGCCCGTGGTCATCCAGGGCGCTTATGGTGTCTGGATGGCGTTGGCGACAATGGGCTGGTTCATCCTCGTGTCGCTCTTCTTTTCGCAGGACCGCGTGCGGACGGGCTTCCGGCGCTGCGGCCACTGGTTTGAGCGTGCGATGGGCGTGATCCTGCTCGGCCTCGGCGTGAGGCTCGCGCTCGCCACGGCGAAGTAGGTCACGGTCATGGTTTCGGTGGTCATGTCGTGCATGGCACGGCCTTTTCCCGCGCGCAGGGTCCCATGATTGACGGAGCCAGCTCAGACGTACACGCCGCCGCCGAGGAGTTGTTCGCCGTGGTAGAGGGCGAGAACCTGGCCGGAGGCGAGGGCGCGCTGGGGTTGGGCAAAGTGGATCTGCGCGGTGCCGCCATCGCCGGGCACAAACTCCAGCGGTACACGCGGGTCGCGGTAACGCACCCGGCCTTCGAGCGGGCAGGGCGCAGTGACCGGCGCGCCGATCCAACTCAGCGTCTGCACGCGGATCTCCCGGACGAACAAGCCGGGCGCGTCGGGGGCGTCGAAGGCGACGAGCAGGGCGTTGTCGGCAGCGCGCTTGCCCACGACCACATAAGCCTTGAAGTCGGCGTTGGACGGAATGCCGATGCCTTTGCGCTGGCCGACGGTATAATAATGCAAACCCCGGTGGCGGCCGATTTCCCGGTCATCCGTGGCCCGGATGATCGGGCCGGGATGATCGGGCACATAGGCGCGGAGGAACTCCTGCATTTTCACCTCGCCAATGAAACAGATGCCCTGGCTGTCCTTCTTGCCGGCGGTGGCAAGGTGATGGCCGGCCGCGATGGCGCGTAATTCGGGTTTGGTCAGGTGCCCGACGGGAAAACATGCTGCGCGGAGTTGCTCCGGGGAAAGCAGCGCCAGGAAATATGACTGATCCTTGTTCTTATCGACGCCTTCCCACAACGTGCAAACCCCATCCGGGTCCGTCACGCGCCGGGCGTAGTGACCGGTGGCCACGGCGGAAAATCCCTCGGCCATTGCATAGGAGCGGAACACGCCGAACTTGATTTCACGATTGCACATGATGTCGGGATTGGGAGTGAGGCCGTGCGCATAGCCATCGAGCAGGTAATCGACAACCAGGCGGCGGTAATCGCGCATGAGGTTGACGACGCGAAACTCGATGCCGATCTGCCCGGCCACGGCCCGCGCATC
>JBAZMN010000384.1:0-3074 GCA_041649735.1 Opitutaceae bacterium
GACCGTGCTGTTCAGTTCGCATCTCCTCGGACAGGTGGAGGAACTTTGTGATCGCGTGGTCCTGCTCCACCGCGGCCGGATTGTCTTGCAGGGCCCCGTGGATGAACTGACCCGGCGGGACCGACAGGTGGCTTTGCTGGTCGATCCGCTTCCGGAGGCAGGGGTAGAGGAACTTGGCGTCTGGCTGCGGGCTCATGGAAGCAGCTTGCGTGGCGTGGAGGTTCCACGATTCGGCTTGAACCGCGTTTACTTGGAGACGGTCGGCAGCCGAAACGATGAGGAGGATGTTCCCTGATGAAGCGCGCAGGCTTCTCTCCGGCCCGCGTGGCCTTGATTGCAGAATACACTGTGCGCGAAGCGGCGAGGCAGCGTCTGCCCCTGTTGATGGGCATGCTGGCTGCGGTCACGGCTGGAGCGGCGCTGATGCTGCGGGATTTTAACTTTGGGGCGACCGAGTTGAAATTTCTGCTGGATGCCGGGCTCGGGGCCTTGATGATTTTTGGCGCGATCCTGGCCATTGTGGCGATGGCGCAGCTGTTCTTCAGCGAAATCGAGCGACGCACGGTGCTCACGGTGCTCGCCAAACCCGTTTGGAGGGCGGAATTCATCCTGGGAAAATTCGGCGGCGTATTGCTGTTATTGCTGGCCTACTGCGGCCTGGGGACTGCGTTGTTGACGGGACTGCTCTGGTGGCGCGAAGCGGCGCTGATGAGCTCTGACCCGGCGGTCTTTCCGGATGGACGCAGGGTGGCTTATGCCGGCGTTGCCTTGTGCGGATTGGTGGAGTGGTTGAAGCTGGGAGTATTGGCGGCGCTTACCCTGCTGGTGGCCAGCTACGCCCGGAGCAGCCTGTTTGCCGTCGGCGTCGGTTTCCTGGCTCTGATCACGGGTCATTTGCTCCATCTCGCGCGCGACATCCCTGGGAACCCGGACTCACTCTGGCTGCGCGGCGGCAGCCGGGTGCTCAGTCTGATGTTGCCTGATTTCCAGCTCTTCGCTGTGGCGGATAAGGTGGCCGCCGGCGAGTCGCTGCCGCTCAGTCTTGTCGGCGGAATCGCGATCTACGCGTTGGGCTACATGGCCGCATTCAGCGGAATGGCGGTTTATTGCTTCCGGCAACGTGAACTATAAGGGCAGAGTCCCCATGGTCTTTTTTTCCACCCTGCTGATCACAGGGACTGCGCTGCAACCGGTGAAATCATGGGTGCTGCGCGCAGAGGAGATGCCGCGGGCGGCTTTCCGAGCCGCCGATTTCAGTGCGCTCGCGGGGCATGGAGTCAGTGCGGCGGTGCTGGGAGGATTTCGGGCCCTGGCGGCCGATTTGCTTTGGCTGCAGACGTATCGGAAGTGGGCGAATGAAGATCTGTCCGCCACGCCGGCGCTGGTCCGGCTGGTCACGATGATCGATGAACGCCCGCTTTGCTTCTGGCTGCACGGTGCGCGGATGATCGCCTACGACATGGCCCAGTGGCGTCTGGCCGATGACGGCCGCGGCGCGCCCGTGCCCCCGGAAGTAAAGCGGCGAATCATCGAAGAACAGGCCTCGGTCGCTCTGCAGCGCCTGGAAGAGGCGCGGCATTATCATGCGGACAGCGCCGCAGTCTGCGTGGAGATGGCCAACATTCATCTCTACAGCCGGAAGGATATCGTTGCCGCCGCCTGGTGGTACCGGCAGGCAGCGGCAGCCCCCGACGCGCCCTATTACGCGGCGCGAATCTACGCAGAACTGCTGAAGCGGCAGGGGCGATACCAGGAAGCCTATGTCTGGCTGCGCAACCTGCACCGACGATTGCCCGCAGATGATGAACAGGCGATGTCCGGGGTGGTGCTCGCACGGATTCGCGAGTTGGAAGGTTACCTGGAGGTTGCTGAAAAAGAACGATATGCAGCGCCGATGATTGACGCTAAGACACAAAGACCTTAAAAGATTTATTGACGCGAGGCTCCGCTCTCCGGCTATAACTTATCTTTTTAGGTAATGAACCAAACAATGGCTGATCTGCCGGAAAACATCCATCCAGTTTTCGACCGAATCCTCTCGCGAGGCGAAAAGGAGGCGCGGCTGCGTCAGCAAGGCCGGGTGGTGTGGCTTTACGGACTTTCAGGCTCGGGCAAAAGCACACTCGCAGCGGCACTGGAGCGCCGCCTGCATGCGGAGGGCTTGGTCACCCATCTGCTCGACGGGGACAATGTACGCACGGGCTTGAATCGGGACCTTGGGTTCAGCGAGGCGGATCGCGCGGAAAATATCCGGAGGGTGGCTGAAGTGGCGAAGCTGTTCGTCCAGGCGGGGGTTGTCGTCATCTGTGCCTTCATCACGCCGACGCGTGCCCTGCGGGAGCTGGCGCGCGGCATCATCGGGGCCGATGATTTCGTGGAAGTATACGTGGAGGCCGCTGCCGAAACCTGTGCCCGGCGCGATCCCAAGGGTCTTTACGCCAAGGCCGGCCAAGGCCAGATCCGCCAGTTCACCGGGCGTGACGCCCCGTTTGAGCCGCCCGGGCAGGCGGATCTCGTGATCCCGACCGACCGGGATACCATCGCGCAGTCGCTGGAGCGCCTGGATGCGCTGGTGCATTCCCGGCTCAAGCTGCCGTCCCGCTGAGATTCATCCCGCTCCGCCCCAGCCAATCGTTTTTCCGCATGAGTTCTTACAACCTGACCCACCTCGGCCAGCTCGAGCATGAAGCGGTCTTCGTGATGCGGGAAGTTGCAGCCCAGTTCGAGCGGCCGGCGCTGATGTTTTCCGGCGGCAAGGACTCCATCGTCATGGTCCGGCTGGCCCAAAAGGCCTTCGGGCCGGGCAAGTTGCCCTTCCCGCTGCTGCACATCGACACCGGACACAATTTCCCCGAAACCATCGAGTTTCGCGACCGTCTCGTCCAGACCACGGGTGCGCGCCTGATTGTGCGGCAGGTGGAGGAGTCGATCAAGCGCGGCCGGGCCGTGGAGGAAAAAGGGCCCAATCCCAGCCGCAACGCCCTGCAAACCATCACGCTGCTCGACGCGATCGAGGAATTCAAATTTGACGCCGCGCTGGGCGGGGCGCGCCGCGACGAGGAAAAAGCCCGGGC
>JBAZMN010000385.1:0-3049 GCA_041649735.1 Opitutaceae bacterium
CCGCCGGCAACTTGGTTTCCCCATCCCCGATGAGGAGATGAAGAGTGCGCTCGAGGCCCTGGAGCTGCCCATCGTCCGCGACGAACTCACGGCCGACGGCCAGCCGCAGTGGACGGTGTCGATTCCCAGCTGGCGCGGCGACCTCGACCGCCCCATCGATCTGGTCGAGGAAATCCTGCGTCTCCACGGCACCGACCGGATTCCGCGGAGCACGGTCACGGCGCCCGGCTTGCTTGGCAGCGATGCTCCCGTCGTGGTTTTCAATCGCAAGGCCGCGGACTACCTCGTCGGCCAGCATTTCCACGAATGCGTCAACTACACGCTGCGTTCGCTGGCGGAAGTCGGACCGTGGGTTTCGGCCGCCTCGACGCAGGAGCTTGCCCTGGCCAACCCTTTCGTCGAGGACCAGTCACACCTGCGTTCCACGCTGCTGATCGGTCTGCTTGAATCGCTCAAGCTCAACCAGTCGCGCGGCACCGGCGCCACCCGGCTCTTTGAAATCGGGCGCGTGTTCATCGAGAACGGCGGCCAGATCTGCGAGTGTGCCGCCGCGGCCTTCATCGAGGCGCAGACCAAGGACGCCGGCCGCCAGTGGCTCAAACGTCCGCCGGCCGATTTCTACACGGCGAAAAACCGGGTGCACATTCTGGCGGCGCATGCCGGGGTGAATCTGGCGGCGCTGACGGCGGCGCCCGTCGCCGGTGCCTGGTTCGGCTGGCAGGAGGGTCATTCGGCGGCCATCGGCGGCCTGCGGGACCATGGATTCGAAGCGCGGTTTGGGCTCATGAATCTCGCGCTGGTCCGTGCGCTCGGCATCGAGGGGCAGGTCATGGCCGGCATCTTCGCGGTCCTGCCCGAGAAGCTCGTCGCCGCCGCCGGGCCGCGGCGTTACCAGGACTTCAGCCATTATCCGCCCGTGCTGCGCGATCTCGCGCTGGTCGTCGACGCCGCTGCGCCGGCCGAGGACGTCCGGCAGGCGCTGGCCCGCGCGGCGCAAACCGTGGCCGGAAGCGCCTTTGCCGTGGAGCGGGTCGCGGTCTTCGATGTCTACCAGGGGCGGGGACTGCCCGAGGGCAAAAAGAGCCTGGCTTTCTCCCTCGTTTTCCGCGCCGCCGACCGCACCCTGACCGACGACGAGGTCAACACCGCGTTTGCCGGAATTCAAAAAGCGATCACGGCTGACGGTAGGATGACTGTGCGAAGCTAGATCCATGGCCAATCCGTCCGACATCAACATCGACTACGTGGCGAATCTCGCCCGGCTCGCGCTGACCGACCAGGAAAAGGAGACTTTTTCCCGACAGCTCGGCGACGTCATGCGGTACATCGAGAAACTCAACGAGGTCGACGTGTCACAGGTCGAGCCTACGGCGCACGCGTTCCCCGTCTACAACGTCTGGGCCGAGGATGTGCCGCAGCCCGGCCTCCCGGTGGCGGCGGCGCTCCAGAATGCCCCCGCGCAGCGCGACAACATGATCGTGGTTCCCATCGTCGTCGAATGAGCCGGCTTTTGGACATGAGGACACAGAGCGCGCGGAGGGTGGGTTCCCTCTGCTGCCTCGGCGTTCTGCGACGATAGGAAGTCTCGGCATGTCGTCAGAACTCACATACCGGCCCGCTGCGGAACTCGCGGGGTTGCTCGAGACGAAGCAGCTTTCGTCGGTCGAACTCATGCAGGCATTCCTGGCCCGCACCCGGGCGGTGGACGGGCGCGTCAAGGCGTTCAACTCCTTTGACGAGGCCGATGCGCTTGTCCAGGCCCGCGCCGCCGATGCCCGCCGCGCCGCGGGCCAGGCGCGCGGCGCGCTCGACGGCCTGCCCGTGGGCATCAAGGATGTCATTGCAGTTGCGGGGCAGCCGTTGACCTGCTCGAGCCGGATGCTGGCGAGTTTCATCTCGCCCTACGACGCGACCGTCACCCGCAGGCTCAGGGAGGCTGGGGCGGTCCCGTGGGGCCGGCTCAACATGGATGAATTTGCCATGGGCTCCTCGACGGAGAATTCCGCCCTTCACCCGACGGCCAATCCCTGGGATCTCACGCGCGTGCCTGGCGGCAGCTCGGGCGGCGCTGCGGCCGCCGTCGCCGCCGGCGAGGCGCCGCTGGCCCTCGGATCCGACACTGGTGGCTCCATCCGCCAGCCCGCGTCGTTCTGCGGGCTCGTGGGCCTCAAGCCGACCTACGGACTGGTCTCCCGTTATGGTCTGGTGGCCTTCGCCTCCTCGCTCGATCAGATCGGACCGTTCGCACGTACCGTCGAGGATGCGGCGATTCTGCTCGGGGCGATCGCCGGCCATGATCCGCTCGATTCCACATCCTATCCGGCGCCTGTTCCCGACTACCGGGCGGAGCTCCGGCGTCGGCCGGGGCCGTGGAAGCTTGGTGTGCCCAAGGAGTATTTCAGCACGGGGCTCGACACGGAGGTCGGCGATGCGATCAGGGCCGCCATCGAGTTCTATCGCAAATCCGGCTGCGAAATCCGGGAGGTCTCACTGCCGCTGGCTGCGGATTATGCGATCGCGGTGTATTACATCATCGCCACGGCCGAATGCTCCTCGAACCTGGCCCGCTATGACGGCATCCGCTACGGCCACCGCTCGGCGGCGGCGGCCGACGCCATCGACATCTATTTCAAGTCACGCGCCGAGGGGTTTGGTCCCGAGGTGAAGCGCCGGATTATTCTCGGCACCCACGTGCTCAGCAGCGGCTACTACGACGCCTATTACCTGCGGGCCCAGAAGGTCCGCACCCTCATCCGCAACGACTTCATGCGCGCCTTCCGGGAGGTCGACGCCCTGCTGGCGCCCGTGGCGCCCACCGCCGCCTTCAAGCAGGGCGAGAAGGCCTCCGATCCGCTCGCGATGTACCTGAGCGACATCTATACGATCAGCATCAACCTCGCCGGCCTGCCGGGCATCAGCGTTCCCTGCGGCTTCACACAGGGCGGGCTGCCCATCGGGCTGCAGATCATCGGTCAGCCGTTCCAGGAGGCCCGCCTGTTCGCCATCGCGCACGCCTACGAACAAAACCACGACTGGCACACCCGCCATC
>JBAZMN010000386.1:0-3047 GCA_041649735.1 Opitutaceae bacterium
GACGGCCTCTTCGCGTTCGCGGCGGAACTGGCTGGTGTAGAGTTCGTAGTAGTGGCCGCGGCGGCGCAGCAGCTCCTCGTGCGTGCCGGCCTCCTCGATCACGCCCCGGTTGATGACGAGGATGCGGTCGGCGCGCCGGATGGTCGAGAGGCGGTGGGCGATGACGAAGCTGATGCGGCCGGCGAGGAGGCGCTCGATGCCGGCCTGGATCGCCTGTTCGGTCTCGGTATCGATCGACGACGTGGCCTCGTCCATCACGAAGATCTGCGGACGGGCCAGCAGGGCGCGGGCGAACGACACGAGCTGTTTCTGGCCGGTCGAAAGGCGGTTGCCGCCTTCGCCGACCTGCGTGTCGTAGCCGTGCTCCATCTGCATGATGAATTCGTGGGCGTTGACCAGCCGCGCCGCCTCCTCGACTTCGGCGTCGGTGGCTTCGAGCCGGCCGTAACGGATGTTCTCGCGCACGGTGCCCTTGAAGAGGTGCGGCGTCTGCAGCACGATGCCGAGCTGCGACTGCAGCCAGTGCAGGCTGCGCTGCCGGTAGTCGATGCCGTTGAAAAGGAGCTCGCCCTGCGTCGGCTCGTAGAAACGGCAGACGAGGGAAACGATGGTGCTTTTGCCGCCGCCGCTGGGGCCGACCAGCGCGATGGTCTGGCCGGCGGGCACGGTGAGGTTAAAGTCGCGCAGCACCGGCGCGCCTTCCTCGTAGGCGAAGGTGACATGGCGGAACTCGATCGCGTCGATCTTTGACGGGTAGCCATCTGCCGCGAGATGTGGGACGATGCCCGCCGCCCCGGGGCCGGATGCGCTGGTTGCTGCCATCCGGCGCCTGACGGCGTCCGAGTCCTTGATCTTCGGCTCGGTGGCGAGCAGGCCCATGACCCGTTCGCCGGCGGCCTGGGCCGCCTGCATCTCGGTGAGGGTGCGCGCCATCTGGTTGATGGGGAGGAAGAACTGGCCGGCAAAGCTGATGAAGGCCACCAGCGTGCCGAGGGTCATGCCGCCGACGGCGGTGAAATGCCCGCCGCCCCAGAGCGCGAGTCCGGCGGCGAGGCTGCCGAGCGTCATCACGATCGGATAGTACACGGCGGACTGCCGCGCGTTCTTCACCGACGCGGCGAACATGGCGGCGCTGAGCTGCTGGAACTCGCCCAGGTTCTCGGCTTCGCGCACCAGCGTCTTGGTGGTGCGCACGCCCTGGATGGACTCGTTGTAGGCCGCGGTGATCTGCGAGTTGTACTTCCGGATTTCGCGATGGCTGAGCAGCATCATCCTTTGGAAGTATCTGCTGACGAGGGCCAGCGGCGGCAGCACGGCCAGCACGATGAGCGCGAGCCGCCAGTGCATGAGCAGGAGACTGACGGCGATCATAAGCACGAAGCACGTGCCCCACACCAGGTCGAGGAAGCCCCAGGCCATGATGCGCGCCAGGCGGTCGCAATCGGAGGTGAGGCGGGTGATGAGCCAGCCGACGGGCCGGTGGTCGTAGAATTCGAACTCGAGCTCCTGCAGCCGGTCGAAGCAGAGCCGGCGGATATCGTGGCTCAGGTGGTTCGAGATCTTGCCGGCCATTTCGATGAACACCCAGATGCCGACGCTGAGCAGCGTGGTCAGCAGCAGGTAGAGGCCGATGCCGGGCCGGAGGTCGGCCTGGGTGCCGCGTTGCACGACCGTGTCGATCGTCCAGCGGGTGACCTGCGCGAACGACGCGTCAAGGGCGGCGATGAGCATGCCGGTGCCGGCGAGGGGAATGAGGAAGCGCTTCAGCCGCAGGGCGTGCTGAAAGATCTTCCACCACAGGCCGGCGTCGAGGCGGGCCTGGAACTCATCTTCGTGCAGCAATTGGGCGGACATGGGAGGAAAAATCGGGAGCGGCAGGATTTGGAAGGTGGTGCGGGAGGCGTTTTATCCAGCGTTGAGCTCCTCGGTGAATTCGGCGGCGAGGCTGGTCTGGATTTGCCAAAGCCGCCGGTAGAAACCGTCAATCCGCGCCAGTTCGGCGGGCGGGCCGGTCTGGATGATGCGGCCGTGGTCGAGCACAAGCACGCGGTCGGCGTGCGCCAGGGTGGACAGGCGGTGGGCGATGACGAGGGTCGTGGCCCGGCCGCGGCGGGCCTTGAGCGCGTCGATGATCAGCGTCTCGGTTTCGCTGTCCACGGCGCTGAGCGCATCGTCCAGCATGAGGATGGGGGGATGCTTGAGGATGGCGCGGGCGAGGGCCACCCGCTGCCGCTGGCCGCCCGAGAGCGTGATGCCGCGCTCGCCGATGAGCGTATCGTAGCCCGCCTCAAAGCTGAGGATGGTGTCGTGGATGCACGCGGTGCGGGCCGCCTCGGCGACGTCGTGGTCGGGCGCGTCGCCACGGCCGAGCCGGATGTTGTCGCGAAGTGTCTTGGAGAAGAGGAAGGGCTCCTGCATCACGGTGCCGATCTGGCGGCGCACCCAGGGGCGGGACAGCGCCGACAGTTCGAGGCCGTCGAGGCGGATCGAACCCTCCGTGTAGTCGTAGAGCCGCACCAGCAGGTGGATGAGCGTGGACTTGCCGGAGCCCGCCGGACCGAGGATCGCGAGCGTCTCGCCCGCGGCGACGTCGAAGGACAGGCCGTTGAGCGTGCCGCGCCCGGCGCCGCCGGCCGCCGTGGCGTGAGTGAAATGCAGGTCACGCACGGCGATCGTGCCGCGGAGGGGGACAAGCGTCCGCGACCGGAGCTCAGGGGCCGGACTGGTGGTCGGGCCTTCCGCCGCCGGTTCCGCCTCGCGAACCTCGTCGAGGATTTCGCGGATGCGCCGGAGGGCCACGGAAGTCTTGCCGACCTCGGTGAGGATGCGGCCCATCTGGCGCACGGGCCAGAGCATGGTGCCGAGGTAGGCGAGGAAGGCGAACAGCACGCCCACCGAGAGGTCGCCGGTGGTGATCCAGTGCGCGCCCACGAGCAGGGTGAGGCCGACCTGGCTGAGTGTCACGAAGTCGGAGATCGACCAGTACCAGGCCATCAGCCGCAGCAGGCGCAGATTGCGGTCGCGATAGTCGGCGTTGGGACCGGCCA
>JBAZMN010000387.1:0-3043 GCA_041649735.1 Opitutaceae bacterium
ATTCTTGGGAACGTGCTATCACCGGACGATTGAGGATGCACACGCCGGCCGCCTGCGGGGTGATGACGCCGCGGCGCGCCTCGCCCGCGCGCGGGAAGCATTTGATCTCCACGCCCGAAGGCTGCATCAGGAGTCCCATCCCTTGGTGCGGACAAAATTTCCCGCACCGGAACGGTTGCCATACTATGCGCTGTTTCGCGAACGCGTTGCGCTTCACGCCGCGAGTCTGCCAGAACGGTCCCGGCAGGGAGAAGATGGTGAGGGCAGCCGGCTTCATTTGCAGACGACCCGTGTCGAGGCGCGTATCTCTTCGCGAGATGGCCTGGTTGTCGGACGCCCGGACCTGGTTGACCCGGCGTTGCGGCAGGTCGTGGACCACAAGACCGGAACGGTGCCGCCGCCTGGCCAACCCCGGATCAGGGACTCGGAGGCACGGCAGCTTAGGCTCTACGCGCATCTTGCCGCTGAAAACGGAATGATGGTTTCAGAGGGCATTATTTTGCGCAGCGACGGCGAAGTGGCAGCGCTTGCAGTTCCACCCGAAGATGCGGCGGCTGAAGGCACGGCGGCGCGACGATTGCTTGCCGGTTTCAATGCGCGTGCGGGTGCTGACTTTGCGTCGGCAGCCCAGCCGTCTCCCGAAGCGTGCCTTCATTGTCCGTGCATTCCGCTGTGCGAGGCGTTCTGGAAGGCCGCAACTCCGACATGGGCCGACGGGTGTGGCATTCACGTCGAGGGCGTCATTCGAACCGTCGAGGAGTCCGTGGTGCAGGGGACAAAGCTGAAGACGTTTGGCCTTTCAATCACACGCGGAACTGTGGCCGTGGGAAACAATTTTGTAGAGCAAATCCCGGAAGCTTGGATTGTCGCCGACGGTTCGGAATGTCCCAAAATCGGCGAGCATCTCCGTGTGACCGAGGCGAGAGTGGAACAGGAGAGAGGCGTGGTGTCGATTCGGGTGGACCGGATCAGCACCACGGTATGGTCCGGGATCCCCGCCGATACTCAGACCCCGACAGTTCGTTGATGCGCCGGGCTGGCTGCGGATTACGGCTTTTCCGCATCCAGTGCAACTAGGCGGTATCCGCGCAACTGCAGCCTGCCATACTGATCTCGCCGGCTGAGCGCTTCTATCGTTCCATGCACGATCTTCTTCCCGAAAAGATCATCAGAATTAATAGCGGGATCAATCGCCATGGGCAACCGACGCGGAGAAAAGGCCAAAACGACTGCAGCCCAACCATGTTCACTGCTGTCCAAGTCAAGGGCGCGGAGACGAATTTCTGTGTGTTCGACCACTTTCGATTCTTCCGACTTGTCTGGCTTGAACTCTGAGGGCACCTGCACAATCACTTTATTCGTCACGGCTAAGTCGGAGTTCCCGTCCACTATGATCTCAGCTTTCGGATCGGTTTTCGCCGGCCGGATCACTTTAACGGCGTCCGAAGCGAGCTGATTTTTGTTGCCCACGGCGGCCTCGATGACCTTCACAAGCTGGTCAGGCGTCATGTTCATCTCCGCTGCGCCGACATTGATGATCGTATTATGGCCGATCTCAACCGTAGGTTTGGCCGGCTTATCTGAATGCGTAATCGCGTAATACGCGCCATAGATCACCAATGCCCAAACGATAGTGCGCACAACGCCGGCCTTAGACGTCAAATCCACACCTAACGCTTCCCGAAAGCGCTTGATCGCGCGATCCATTTTTTTCTGCGACCCAAAAAAGAACTTTACGATGAAGTCTTCGGTTAGGCTGCCGGATTCAAGCTTTTCAACAAGCAATTCCACTGTCGGCACCGAAATGCCCGGAACGAGGCGTTTCATGACCGCGGGCGACCTTTGGACCACGCGACTGAGAGCCATAAGCGCTTCAGCAATTTCCTCGGCGGGGACCGGATTTTCCGTCTTGTAAAAAATACGGTGACTGAAGCAGAGCGTGAGTTCGGCAGAGGCGTGCGGCGAGGGCATTGGTTTGGAAGTGGCGCTGGTGAAGGATTAGGCTTCTCGATCAATAATCATTCCTGCATCACTCGTAAACAGCCGAACCGCGTGACGCGAGCCTTTCATCCGCGCCCGTGGATCGCGGATCAGTCGCTTTGCCGCCTTTCGGACACACGGGGTTTGTATCGTTTCACATTATCCCACATAAACACCATTTCTCCATCTTGTTTGGATGAGTGATATTTTTTCAAAACGGAAGCGGTCACAATTAATGGCGACGATCCGTTCGCGCGGAAACAAGAGAACCGAGGGCGCGCTAGTCGTGCTGTTGCGTCGGCACAAGATTTTTGGCTGGCGCCGGCATCTTCCGGTCTTCGGGCGTCCTGATTTTATTTTCCCCAAGCTCAGGTTGGCGATATTTGTCGATGGCTGCTTCTGGCATGGCTGCGCACTGCATGGCACAATGCCGAAGCACAATGAGACCTATTGGCACGCAAAACTAGCGCGAAACAAAGTGCGCGACCGTTTGGTTACTCGCACCTTACGCGCTCAGAATTGGCGTGTGGTTCGCATTTGGGAACACGAGCTTTGCCGGCACAACGAAGAGCGATTGATTGCGAAGCTCCGACGCGCAGTATTTCCCGTGACTTGAATCTTGTCGGGGAAAAGATTCTTTCGCTGCCGGGCCTGACGCCTTGCCCTGCCCATTTTGGCGAGACCGAGCACTACCATGGTAGCCGAAGTTCATCGGCAGCACCTCGGGGCCGCTGCCCCGATTGACCACCGTGGGGGCGACTTGCATCAGGCCGATGTTGTAACGGGCGGTGACCCATTGCGGCTTGGTAAGTGGAACGCCCAATATGCGCGCGATTTCAGCGAATGCGCCGTCGGGATCGATCAATGTGTAGCGGTTACACATCACCTAACGGTAAACGTAGCGGACCGTATGGCCAATTTCTTTCCTGTTACGTATCGGAAGCTCCACGCAAATGCTCGTTGCGCTCGAATCTGCGCGGACCATTCGTGTGGATGGTGCCAGCTCCCAGTGCTGGCTGCAGGCGGCAAACTCGAATTAGGCAAACGAGTTCTCCGGCATCCA
>JBAZMN010000388.1:0-3038 GCA_041649735.1 Opitutaceae bacterium
CATGCAAGAAATCGTCACACTCGAATGCACTGAAGCCCGGAAAGAGGGCAAACCGCCCTCCCGCTACCTCACGAAGCGCAACAAGAAGACCGTGACGGAGCGCATCGAAAAGAAAAAGTACAACCCTTTTCTGCGCCGCCATACGCTGCACAAGGAGATCAAGTAGCCCTCGGCGTTTCCGGCCGCGCCGGCATTTCTTGCCCACCGACCCCGCGGGGTCGGTTTTTTGTTCCCTCCGGCCCCGGGAGGGCCGTCACCGGGGCTGGCTTGGGGCCGCCGGGGCCTGCTGCTGTTGCTGCTGAAGCAGCGCGCGGCGGTGGGCGCGCCAGCCGTCCCGGTGCTTGCGGATCCAGTCGAGCAGGGCGCGCTCAAACCCGATGTCGTAGCCCAGGCGCTCGGACTCGAGCCATTTGTGGCGGAGGATCTCTTCCCGCTCGGCGAGGAATTCCTGATACAGCGAGGATTGTTTGACGAAATCGCGTGAAGTTTCAGGTTCTTTGGACAGGGAAGGCATGGAGACCACGATCTTAGGTTAGGTTAAGGTGGTGGCGGCCCTCGGGGGTGATCATCGACGGGTGCCAGACCGGCTCCCAGACGAGATCGACCCTGGCGCGCCGCACGCGGTCGAGGCCGAGGAGTTTGCGGTGCACCTCGGCGGAGATCGACTGCGACATGGGGCAGCCGGGCGAGGTCAGGGTCATCTTCACGCTGACATCGTAGCCGGACTCGGCGGCTTCCCGGACTTCCACGTCGTAGACGAGCCCGAGGTCCACGATATTGACGGGGATTTCCGGGTCGCGACAGGTGCGCAACACGGAAACCACGTCTTCTTTTGTCAGCGCCATGATGTTCAACCGGAATCTCGCCGCCAAGGGCTGACCATTTAACGACCGGCGGCCGCCAGCCGGTCAAGCAAACTCTGTGCAATCGAGCGAAACGCGGCGGCGGCGGCGCCCGCGGGTTCGCCCACGACCACGGGCCGGCCGTCATCGCCGCCGGACCGGATTTCCGGCAGCAGCGGCACCTCGCCCAGGAGCACGGTGTCGAGCGCCGCGGCGGTCTTGGCGCCGCCGCCTTCGCCGAAGAGATGGTGCCGGCGGCCGGTAGGATCGGTGAAATAGCTCATGTTTTCCGCCACCCCGAGCAGGGGCACGTTGACCTTGCGAAACATCAGGCCGCCCTTGCGCGCCACATTGGTCGCGGCGGGCTGGGGGGTGGTGACAATCACGGCGCCGTCGAGCGGCAGCGTCTGCACCAGCGAAAGCTGCGCGTCGCCCGTGCCGGGCGGCAGGTCGACAAGCAGCACCTCGAGCTCGCCCCACTTCACGTTCTGCACGAACTGCTGCACGGTCTTCATGATCATCGGCCCGCGCCAGATGACCGGCGTGTCGTCGTCGACGAGGAAACCCATCGACATGACCTTCACCCCGTGGCTTTCCATCGGCAGGAGCATGGCGTCGGCGCCGTCGCCTTCGATGCCGGGCCGCCCGCCCAGGCCCATCATGAGCGGCACGGTCGGGCCGTAGATGTCGCAGTCCATCAGGCCCACACGGCCGGGCTGGCCCCGGGCGGTGAACACTTGGGCCAGCGTGCAGGCCAGATTGACCGCAAAAGTGGATTTGCCCACGCCGCCCTTGCCGCTGGCGATGGCCACGGCGTGCCGGATGCCTTTGGGCGCGGCGCCGCCCGCGAGATTACCGCCGCTGCCGGCGGCCGGGGGCGTGCGGACGGGTGTGACCGCGATGTCGATGATGGTCTCCTTCACCCCCGGCAGGGCCCGCAGCACCTTTTCGACCTCGGCTTTGAGCCGGGTGGGCACCTCGGGATCGGAGGTGGTGAGCGCCAGCGCCACCTTGGCCGTGCCTTCAAGCAGGGCGGCGGAACGCACGAGGCCGAACGACACGATGTCGCGGCTGAAGCCGGGATATTTCACCTGCTTGAGGGCTTCCTGGATGGCTGCGGATGTCACGGGACGGTGGAAAAAAGGTGTGCAGTCGGCGGGCAAACTCAAATGCCATCGCCTGGGCCGCGAAAGGCGGATTTACGTTGTGCAGGCGGCCAGGTCTGTAAATAAGAAACTCGCCGCGCCCGGCGCGGTCTTTTCCGATCATCTTTTCTTTCCCATGCGTGCATTGCTTGTTTCTCTCCTCACCTCCCTGTCCCTGCTGGCGCCGGCCATGGCGCAGAGAAATGTCGGCACGGTCGACATCGATGCCGACCGTAACGTCACCTCCGTCCAGATCACCGCCTCGTCGCCCGAGCTCGGCAGCCTGGCGCGGCTGGCCTTCGGCGCGCACGGCGCCTACCGGCTCGTGGCCTCCGGCGCGGCCTACAACCTCAATTTCACCCAGGTCGCCCCGGCGCAGGTGCGGGTCGAGATCACGCGCGGCGCCACAGGGTTGCCGGTATTCAGCGAGGTCGTCGCCGGCACCAGCGCGCGCAACGCGCTGCTGCGGGCCGCCGATGTCGCGGTGGCGCACACCGGCAAGCTGCGCGGATTCTTTGCCGGCAAACTCGCGTTCATCAGCGACCGCGGCGCCGGCATGGAGATCATGACATCCGACCTGTTCGGCGGCGAGGTGGTGGGCTGGCCGGGAGTCAGCCGGCAGATCATCGCGCCGCGCTGGTCGCCCGACGGGCGCCGCCTGATCTTCACCAGCTACCGCAACGGGTTTCCCGACATCTACGTGCTCGATCTGGCCACGCGGACGCCGACGCTCTTTGTCAGCGTGCAGGGTACCAACACCGGCGGGCGCTTCAGTCCGGACGGAGGCCGGGTGGCGATGGTGCTGAGCGGCGAAGGAGCCTCCGAGATCTACGTGAGCAACGCGCAGGGCAAGATGATCTCGCGGCTCACGCGCTATCCGGCCGTCAAAGCCGGGCCCTGCTGGTCGCCGGATGGCTCCCGACTGGTCTTCACCTCGGAGCCCGGCCCGCAGCTCTATGTCATGCCGGCGGCGGCCGGGGCGACGCCGCAGCGTCTGCCCACGAACATCAGCCGCTACTGCGCCGAGCCCGACTGGTGCCGGTGGGATGCC
>JBAZMN010000389.1:0-3020 GCA_041649735.1 Opitutaceae bacterium
AAGTTCAGCGGCAACCGCAGCGATATCATGCTGCATTTGGCGACCAGCGGGAAGACACTGGAGCAGCTACGCTCGTCAGGCTGTCTCGTTGTGGCGTCCAGTGAATGGCCCGCACTCAGGGATTCCATCCGGTCCTTGCAGCGGCAGGGTATCCAACTGGTCGCCGTCCTGGCCCCCGACGGGCAGGTCACGATCAAACGCGCCGCCGACGTTGGCGGCAAGGCTGTTTCACCGCAGGAATTTATCACCCAATCGAGCCTTCTCAAGGCAGGGGCGACCGGCTCCAACATATCCGATGTCCAGAAGTTCCTTGCAGATCGCGGCTACGACCCCGGCAACGTTGATGGTCGCTTTGGAGACAAGACCGCTGCCGCCGTCAAGGACTTCCAACGGGCCAACGGGTTGGAGGTGGACGGCATCATTGGACCGCAGACCATGGGCGCCATGGTGGCCTCTGGCTTCGGCACCGGTAACGCGGCGACGCCACAACTGACCAACGCCAACGCTCTGCCGCGCCCGCTGGCCTTTGCGCCAGAGGCTGCCACGACCTTCACGCCATCTTCTGTCCCAACCAAGGCCGATCTGGCATCGTACATCGCGACTGCCGCGGCAGATCGTAATATCGATCCAACAACGGCGCTGACTGTCGCCCAGCACGAAGGGCTTAATAGTCTTACCACGGCCTCCGATGGCTGGCAGAGCCTCGTACGTAACAATGGCGTCCGCGAAACCTCATACGGCCCATTCCAACTCAAGGTCGGCAATGGTGGATTGGGCGACGTGTTCTCTCAGACTACCGGTCTCGATCCGTCCAATCCTCTCACGGCCTATGCGCAGGTCGATTTCGCACTCGACCATGCCGCCAGGAACGGCTGGGGCTCATGGTACGGGGCAAAGGCAGCGGGGATAGAAGATCGTCAGGGCCTCGACAACGCTGAACCGCTCAATACCGGCGAGTTACCACAACTACCAGCGCCGCCGACGCGCGAGCAGCAAATCCGCACTGTTCAGCAGCAGCTCACCGACTCCGGATTCCCGGTTGAGATTGATGGAGTCTACGGGCCGCACACCGCAAGGGCTGTCCGCGATTTTCAAACTGCCGCTGGTCTAAAGACGGACGGCGTTGTTGGGCCGGACACTCAAGTTGCGCTCGCTAGCGCCTCGCAGCCACAAGCGCCGCTGCCACAACCTGCTTCACCGACCCTGCCGAAGATCGCGGATAGCTATGTAGCGCCTATCACGCCAGCGCTTCCCGGGCGCTGGCAGACCCCCGCCGGATTGGAATTCGGTTCTGTGGCCGACAAGGCACTGCAGGCGGTCATGGGTGCGACGGGCGCGGCCAACACTACACGACACGGAGAAGATCTGACCATTGGTGGCAATCCGCCCCGCACCGGCATTGCAACCGTCCTTGAACCGACGACGGTCCCTGCCGGTCCCTACGGCGCAGATCGCCTGGTCAATGCTGCCATGACAGGGGATGCAGGCGCTCTCCGTGTCGCCATGGATAACGTCGGGGTTGACATCTACGAGGCGGCAACGGCCGGCGGCCAGAGCATTCCGCAGATCAAGGCCGACCTGAGTACCTACCTCGATCGCGTGACCTCCGAAGCGCCGGGGGCAGTGCGGGCTGTTCAGTCCGCGCTTACCGCCAATCCCGGGATGCGCTCCATCGTTGCGCCGTTCCAGGGTCAGCTTGAGTCTGCCTTCCAGAAACTTCCGTCCCAGCAGACGGTGACCATGCCGCTGCCCGTGGTGCGCCCACAGACGGCAGTTGCCCAAACGGCGCCGGCTAAAGCGACGCCTTCCGCAACGGCATCTACACCTGACATAAGCCGCATCGCGGATTACCGTCCGTGGCAACCGACAGCACCCGTTCCCGTCTCGGCCACCCCTACATCATGGACACAGACGGCGGCCAATGCCGTAAGGGGAGCTAGCTCGGCACTTTCTGGACTCGGCTCCTATCTGAGCCCGACCACGGCAAAGGCTGTACAGACACCATCGCCGGTCACGCCTACGACATCGGTTGCCCGGACACCGGAACAATGGGCAAGCGGCATGAGCCTCTATCGTCCCAATCTCCCGGTAGCGGCTACCGCTGTGCCAGCCGTCAGGCCAACCAATTCAATGAACGTCACGCCGATTGCGGACTATCGCTCGGCTACCCCCGCCGTTGCCAATGCGCCTGTTCAAGCGTCGACAAGCACGGTGCCGAAGCTTTCAATTGACGACGAGCGTCAATTGGAGGCCCTTACCGGCGCTCGCGTGCAGACCGTTGATGAGCTTCTGAAAACTGCGGCCCTTACGCCCCCGAAAGTTGCCGCTGTCCAATCCGTCGTCCCGGTCGTGCAGAAGCCCGTCGTTACTCCTGCCGGTGTCGTTCTCTCTCCGAAACAGGCTGCGGCTGTTGCGGCCGGTCGCTCGCCAACTTCGACCAGCCAGAACAACTACACAACGCCGTCTGGCCGATCCTATGACACCACGCCTGGCGTGCACGGTTCCTATGTCGTCAGCTCAAGCGGAACCATTATGTCGCCGTCAGAATATGTAAGCTCGTTTGGCAGGAAACATGGCGGGCGCCTAACACCCTATAGGTCGGTTCACGCCCAATAAGTCACCAAAGGATAGACCGACTACGTCAGGGCGCGGGTCAGCTCTCAGGCCTGCCGAACGCCTTGATCCACGTTTCCTCGGCCGCGGCCATCGCGGCCTCCCGGCTCTCGACAAGGCCGCTGTCGATCCGACTGTCTCCAGACACGGTCCAGCACCAGCGGCCCGAATAGAGGCCATCTGATCCTTCGGCATAGATGCAGGCAGCTCGACCTCCATCGCGGACGCTCCAGTCATGGGGTTTGAGGTTGTCATCCGGCCAGGTTCTGACCCACGTCAACACGGCCGCGCGCATCTCCATGCCCTTCGGCGGCGGATCACTGGTTGCATCAGGAGGCTGTCTTATCGGTCTCCCGGCCACGAACCGCTGGGCGTCCTCCGCCTTGGCCGGGATGAGCCAAGCGATG
>JBAZMN010000390.1:0-3012 GCA_041649735.1 Opitutaceae bacterium
TCGCCGAGTCGTCCTACCAGCTGGCGCTGAACCACCAGCCCGATTACATCTCGGCCAAGATGCAGCTCGATCAGCTCAAGCTGGATCTGGGCGTCGCCAAGGATGCCCTCAAGCCCACCCTCAACCTCGACGGCACCCTTGGTTTCAACGGCCGGCGCGGCAGCGGCTACGACGCCTTCGACAGCGCCGTCAACCGCGACGGCACCGCCTGGCAGGTCGATTTCACGCTGAGCTATCCCTGGGGCCGGGTCAGTGACAAGGCCCGCTACCACCAAAGCCTTTCCACCCTCAACCAGCAGACGCTCACGCTTCGCCAGCTCGAGCAGAACATCCTGGTGCAGGTCCGCTCGGCCGTGCGCGCCGTCGAGACCAACAGCGAGAAGGTGAAAATCGTCGCGCTGGCGGCCGAATTCAGCGCCCGGCAGTACGACCTGGAGAGCGCCCGGTTTGCCGCCGGCCTGGCCACCAGCCGCGACGTCCTGCAGACGCAGAGTGATCTGGAAAACGCCCGCGTCGCCGAGCTCCAGTCCCGCATCACCCTCCAGAATTCCATTTCCGCCCTGCATCGCCTCGAAGGCAGCTCGCTCGAACGCTACCAGATCACCCTGCCCGAATAAGGCGGAGCGGCATTGCTCCCCTCGCCGTCCCGGGGCTTCTTCCGCTTCGGGGCCGCGGTTCCCGTCTTCAACCTGCCCCCACCCCTGTGCGCATCGCCGTCCGGCTCATTCTCTGGACCTGGTTTCTCGCGGCGCTCACCGCCGGCAAACTCGGGCTGCTGCTCTACGTGCCGGTGCCGGTGCTGCCGGGCCTGCTCCTCGTCCTGACCGGGCTGTTGCTGGCGGCCTACTTTGGCGTCCGCGCCATTCGCGCGTGGGTCGATGCGCTGGATCTGCGCGTGCTGGTGCTGCTGCACCTCACGCGCTTTGTCGGGCTCTATTTCCTGGTGCTGTACTATCGCGGAAACCTGCCCTACGCGTTCGCCGTGCCCGCCGGCTGGAGCGGCATGTTCGTGGCCGCCCTGGCCCTGGCCGTGGTGCTGGTGCCGTGGCGCGAAGATCTCCGCCGGCATGCCTGCTTCATTTGGAACACCATCGGCTTCGTGGCCGCCCTGCTGATGCTGTTCACGGCGTTGCGGGTTGGTTTCGAGTTTCCGTGGCAGCTCCGCCCGCTCCAGCTGCTGCCGCTCTGCCTGCTCCCGACGTTCCTCGCGCCATTCCTCGTCGCCACCCACGTGATCATCTACGTGCGGCTGATGCGGTCGCCGCCGGAAACAGCGCCTCCAGAGTAAGCCGGTCCACGGCCAGCACGGGATGCGGCGGCAGCTGCGTGCGGAACCAGGTCAGCTGTTTTTTCACCAGCGCCCGGGTGTTCTTCGCCATGGCCGGGGCCAGCTCATCCTCGCGCAGACGTCCCTCGAGGAAGGCGATGGTTTCGCGGTAGCCGATGGCTCCGGCCGCGCTGGCATTTTGCTTCAAACCCGCCGCCAGCAGGCGCCGCACCTCCTCCACCAGTCCGGCCGCCAGCATCGCCTGGACGCGCCGGTCGATGCGCGCCTCCAGCTCGGCGCGCGGCCGGTCCAGCCGCACGAGCCGCACCTCCCATCCCGCAAACGGCGCCGGCTGGCGGGCAAAGGCCCCGGCCAGTTCCGCGAGGGTGCGGCCCGACGCCCGGCACCGCTCCAGCGCGCGCACCACGCGGCGGGGATTGCGCACGTCGAGCAGACCGAGTCCCTGCGGATTCAGACGCCGCAGCTCCTCCACCAGCGCCGGCAGTCCATCCTGTTCCAGCCGGGCCGCCACCGCCGCGCGCACCGCCGGCGGCACGTCCACGGCGTCGGCCACCGGGGCGAAAAACGTCTTGAGGTAGAAGCCGCTGCCGCCGGTCACCAGCACGCGCCGCCCGCGCGCCTGCAGGTCGGCGCAGACGGCCTTCGCCTCCGCCACGTACTGCGTGATGTCCATCTGGTCGGCGGCGTTCCGGATGTCGATGAGATGGTGGGGCACGCGCGCCCGCTCCGCCGGCGTGGGCTTGGCCGTGCCGATGTCCATCCCGCGGTAAAAAAGCAGCGAGTCGCACGACACGATCTCCGCATCATGCGCCTCGGCCCAGCCCAATGCCCACTCGGTCTTGCCGACCGCCGTGGGGCCGGTGAGGACGTGCAGGATGCGCTCCATGGTGGGGCGATCTTCGCCGAACGGCCGCCGCGTGCAAGTTTCCGCGGGGGGGACGTATCCCAGTTTTTGGACATGAGCGGGGACGCTCATGCCACGTGGCACGGGCATCCTGCCCGTGAGTAGGCAAAAGCTGAGATGCGCGTCCGGCGCCGGCCGGATCCGCGTTTTGGCGTGCGTTTCCGCGCCGCCGCCCGCATAGTGCGCTGCTCGCTTTCCTCATGAACAAGGGTCTGCTCACTTCCCTTCGCAACGCCTTCCTCTCCGGCCTGCTGCTGCTGGCGCCGCTCGCCATCACCGTCTGGGTTTTTGGCAAGATTCTCAACCTGGTCGGCGGTTCCTTCCGCCCGCTCTTCGAGCCGTATCTGCCGCGGCCGCTGCAAAGCCTCGCCCTCCTTTGGGACAGCCTCACCACCATCGCCGTCCTGCTGATCATCACCGCCCTCGGCTACCTCTCGCGCTACGTCTTCGGCCAGTATTTCGGCGGCCTGGCCGAGCGCTTCATCCAGAGCATCCCCGGCGTCAACACCGTCTACAACACGGTCAAGCAGCTCGTGGACACGTTCTCCACCCAGCACCGCAACCTCTTTTCCAAGGTCGTGCTCGTGCAATACCCCCGCCAGGGTTCGTACACCATCGGCTTCCTCACCAACAAGGCGCGGGGCGAGGCGCAGGCCAAGGTCGCCGACGAGCTGTGGTCCGTCTTCATCCCTACCACGCCCAACCCCACGAGTGGTTTTCTCCTCATGCTGCCAAAGCAGGACATCGTCGAGCTGGAGATGTCGGTGGGGGACGGCATGAAACTGGTCATCTCCGGCGGCACGGTGATGCCGAACCAGTC
>JBAZMN010000391.1:0-3009 GCA_041649735.1 Opitutaceae bacterium
GCCCACCGACGGACTATCGTTTCCGGGGAAAATATATCTACTGGGCTTCTGGCCTCGATAATCTGCCAGAATCGTTTAGCGTATCCGATGCCCCTACCCCGTCCTGTGAGCATCCCGGAATCAGAGCAGGCCCGCTGGTTCAGCGAGGAAGTCCAGCCCCATGAACCGTCGCTCCGCTCCTATTTGCGCAGCCAGTTTCCCACGCTGCCGGACATCGACGATCTCGTGCAGGAATCCTACGCCCGGCTCATCCGGGCGAAAAACGCCGGCCGGATCAGCTACGTGAAGGCCTTTCTCTTCACCACGGCCCGCAACGCCGCCCTCGACATTTTCCGGCGCAAGCAGGTTGTCAGCATCGACGCTGTAGCCGATTTGGCCGAGTTATCCGTCTTGGAAGATAGGCCCGATGTGGGCGAAGCTGTCAGCCGACAGCAGGAACTCGAACTGCTTGCCGAAGCCGTCCGTTCCCTGCCTGCCCGCTGCCGGCAGGTCCTCACCCTGCGCCTCCTTTATGGACTCTCCCACCAGGAAATTGCCGCCGAACTCGGCATCTCCAAATACACCGTCAAAGCCCAACTGGCCAAGGGCATGCGCCGGTGCGCCGATTTCTTCCAGCAGCGCGGGTTTGTGACCAAATCCCGCCCGCCGTCCGACGCCGTGTCATGAAAGCCACGCCCCCCCATCGTTCCGTCCGCGACGAGGCCATCGAGGCAACCGCCGCTGCCTGGCTGGCCCAGCGTGACGACGGCCTGACGCCCCAAGAGGAAGTGGAATTTGCCCACTGGCGGCGGGCCGATCCGCGGCACGAGGAGGCGGTGGCCCGGCTCGAGGCGACCTGGCACACTCTGCTGCAACTGCAGAGCTTCCGACCGGCGGCCCGCCGGCATCCCGACCGCGATCTGCTCGCGCACCCGCGTTACCGGAAGGTGATCCCGTTTTCCGCGGTAGCGGCAGGCGTGGGCCTGGCCGCCGCCGTGGCGCTGGCGGCGGTCTGGTGGTGGCCGCGCCCCGCGTCGCGGCCGGACGCGGAGCCGGAGACCCAGCATTATGCCACGACGGCCGGCGGCTACCAGCGCCTGACCCTGGCCGACGGCTCCCTCGTGGAGCTGAACGCGAGCAGCGAGGTGAATGTACAGTATACGCCGGCCGAGCGCCGCGTTTGGCTGGTGCGCGGCGAAGCCAATTTCTCGGTGGCGAAAAACAAGGAGCGCCCCTTTTTGGTGCAGGTCGGTCCGGTGACGGTGCGCGCGGTGGGCACCGCGTTCAATGTGCGACTGGATGTGCGCAGGGTCGAGGTGCTCGTGACGGAGGGCAAGGTGCAGGTGAACAATGATGTCACCGCCGCGCGGCCGGCCACGGCTCCGGTACTGGAACCGGCGTTGCTGGTGGCCGGTCAGCGGGCCGTCATTGCCATGCCCACGGCGACGACAATTCCTGCCCCGGTGGTCGAGCAGCTGACGGCAGAGGCGCTCCGCGAGGAGCTGGCTTGGCAGGATTCGCGACTGGTGTTTATCGAGACGCCTTTGGCAAAGGTGGTGCAGCAGTTCAACCGACGCAACCAGGTTCAGATCGAACTGGGTGACCCTGCGCTTGGTTCGCTGCCGGTGGGCGGCAGCTTCCGCGCCGAGAACGTCGAGGCCTTTGTCCGTCTGCTCGCGAGGGATCAGGGTATTGTCGTCGAGCGCTTGGATTCCGACCACATCATCCTGCACAAGGCAAGGTAGGGAGCATTGATTTTTTTGCCGCGGGGGAACTTGGAGCATGCGGTGAGGCAGGCAGCCGAATGTCGCTGTGCTGGGGCAGGGAGGTATTGTTTTGCGACCGGCACACAGTTTTTGCGGCAAAATCACCGGCGCGGCATAGCCCGTCTTTCAGTCCGGTTCGTCTAGAAACTATTGTATGAGCACCTACCCCCAGGCATTTTTCCGGCGGATTCGCCGTTTTTCCATTGTTTTTACCCTGGCTATTGCGGCCATGCCCATGGCCGTCTTCCTCGTGGCCCTCCCTTCCGTCGCCTTGGCCAAGGATGGCGGGGCGGTGAGGGTAAACTACGAGCTCCCCGCCGGCGACGCGGCGGTGACGCTCAAGCTGTTCGTTGAGCAATCAGGCGAGCAGGTGATCTATCTGGTCAGCAAGGTGCGAGGGGTGCAGACCAACGCCGTGAAAGGCGAGATGACCGCCCGGGAGGCCCTTGAGCAAATAACCGCCGGGACCGTGCTGGGCGTGGTGCAGGACGAGAAAACCGGAGCGCTGACGGTAAAACGCAATGACGACTCCGATAAAACTACGGCCAAGCCCGATCCTGCAACATCCGCCGTCGCGCCGGCCCAGAGGAGTGCGGCTTCGACTCAAGTCTCCCAGGAGGCTCCGATCAAGCTGGCGCCGTTTGAGGTGTCTGCGAGCAGCAACGTTGGTTACGGCGCAAAGACGACCTCTTCGAGCAGTCGATTCACGCAAGCCTATATCGATGTGCCGCAGTCGATGGGAGTGATCACGTCCGAGTTCATGGATGACTTCGGATTGAAGGACAGCCGGGCCGCGCTGCAGCTTGCCCAGCCGGGCGTCTTCATCGGGCCGGAATCGATTCAGGGGCGGGTGTACGTCCGCGGCGTGCTGACGAATCAACTCTATATCGATGGGGTCGAGTCATCGGGCGGCATCTACGGTTCAGTCGTCATGCCTACTCAGTTTTACGACCGCATCGAGGTGGTGAAGGGCCCTTCCTCGGCCTCTTTCGGCCTCGGTCAACCCGGCGGCATGGTCAACTACATCTCCAAGATGCCGCAAGGCACCAACACCCCGAGGATCGCCACGGATGTGGCCATGGATAGTGGCTCCCACACCGGCTACGGATTCTCCGTTGACTCCCAGGGAACGCTCGGAAATTCAGGCAAACTGCTCTATCGGCTTGTCGCGATACACAATGACGACAAAATCGCGTCTTTTGGGGGGGTTCCCAACGGGGAAACGGGTGCCCAGTTGGCGCTCCAATACAAGAACTCCGCAAAG
>JBAZMN010000392.1:0-3002 GCA_041649735.1 Opitutaceae bacterium
CACGATCAGGCAATTCTCGATGAAGACATCGAGGCGCAATGCCTCTTCGAAGATGAGTCCTTTATATTCGATCTCAACCTTCCGTTGGTTCACCGCCGAGATGCCCTGGAGCTCCAATTCCCGTAGTAGGCAACGTTCATAAATACTCTCGATCAGGCCAGGCCCCTTCAGTCGGTGAACCTCAATCGCGGCCCCAATCACTTTGCCCGATAGGGCATGAGCTTTGGAATAGAGCGGATGCATGGCCTTCCTTGCGCTCTTTGCGATCTTGGTGTAAAAGATTATGCGCTGGCGGCCGCGGCGGCGCGCCGGCGGATGAAGCCGGTGAGGTGGATGCCGAACTGGATCACGAGGCCGAGGCCCATCAGCACGCAGGAGACATAGGGCAGAAGCCAGCTCGGGTTGCGCACGACCTGGAGGACCGTGGTGCGGTCGTTGTTCTCGAAACCGGCCTGATAGAAGGTGAGGCCGCCGAAGCGCAGCGGATTGTTCATGTAGATCAGCACCTCCCGGTCGACGCGGCTGTCCGGGGTCTGCAGGCGCACGCGGCTCGAGAAATTCTTGGGGATGTCGGTGCCCGGATAACGGTCGTGGGAGAACTTGATCAGCGAGAGCGAGAACGGGTGGTAGAAGCGGGTGGGGCGCAGCCTGAGTTCGTACGTGTGGCCCTGGCAGGTCAGGCTTTGCGATTCGGTGAGCAGGGTGGACACCAGCCAGGTGCCGATCCGGCCGTCGGGTCCCGCGAGTTCGAGGAAGGCGGTCGGCAGGTTCTGTTCGTTTGGCTTGTAGGTGACGGGTTGCGCGAGGGCCACGAGCTGCGGGCCGAAGCCCTGGTCGGCGGGTGAAGGCGCGGCGTTGGGCACCTGGCTCCGCATCACCAGCGTGGAGTTGGGATAGAACAGGACCGGATGGATGGTGAACGGCAGCTTGGGCGTCTGGATGGTGCCCGGTTTTTCCAGTGCCGCCGTCGGGATGGCGACGACGTCGTCGAATTTCGGATCGGTGGTGTCGATCACCGCCAGCTCGGTCAGCAGGGGGCTTTCAGAGTAGGCCTTGGTCTCGCCTTGATCGAGGCGCATCTGGCTTTCCTGCTGCCAGAGTCCGGTGAAAAGCTCGCCCAGCAGCAGCAGGATGAGACCGAAATGCGTGAGCCAGAGGCCGGACTTCGACCAGGAGAACCGGAACCGGTGCACATGGGCGGCGGCAAGATTCAGCAGCAGCAGCCCGCCGATGAAGTAACCGCCGGGGAACACCGGCACCGGCACGTCGGTGCCGGGCACGCGGCCCAGCACGAAGAAGGACCGGAAGTACTTCATCTGCACGGCCCAGACGCCGAGGTTCACCTGGTCGAGCGTGGCGATGAACACCAGGATCATCGACAGGATCAGCAGCGCCACCGTCAGCCGCAGCGACGTGAAGAAATGCAGGAAGGATTGGAGAAAGGGGCGCATGGCGGGCTAGGGGGCCTTGACGGTCTTGAGGAATTCGAGGAACGCGGGCTTCTCGCGGGCCACGAGCGCGTCCGGTCCCGTCAGTTTGAAAAACCAGGTCTCGCCGGCGCGCGGCACGATCGCGCCGAGGATGCGCGTGCCGTGGTTGGCCGCGTCGAAGACCAGCAGATCCAGGCCGTTGGCTCCGAGGGGCTGGAGCGCGCCGGCGAGGTCGGTCACCGGCGGCAGCTGGAGCTGACCGCGCCAGCGGTTGACGTTGGCGAGGTTGCCGCCGACGTCGCCGGGGAAGGCGGTGATCGACAGGTCGCCTGCACCCTCCGGGCCGTTGATGGCGTAGCTGCCCTTGCGCATGGCCGAGCCGGTCTTGGGCGTCCATGACGCCGGGGCACTCCAGATCAGCGCCTGATCCGCGGCCGTGGACACCGCCGTCGAGGCCATGCCGGAGTCAGAGGCGGCAGACGGGACCGTCACGCCGTCGATGGACGGATGTCCGGGCGGCAGGCCGGCCTCCGCCAGCGGCGCCGTGGCCGGGACGCCGCGGGCATCGGGCGGCAGATCGTTCGTGTTGGCCGCCCGCGCGGGGGTGGCGACGGGCGATGATGCGGTTGCGGCGCTGAACTCCACGGACTGCAAAAAGCCGATGAAAGCCTCCTTTTGCGCTTCCACCAGCCCGGCCTCGCCGGCCAGCTTGAAAAACCAGGTCTGCGCCGGCTGCTTGAGGATGGCGCCGAGGATGCGCGCCTGATGGCCCCCCTCCGCCACCGGCGTTTCGCTGAGCAGATCGACGACCAGAAATTCACCAGCGGGTCCGGCCACCGGGACGAAGGCCCCCGGCAGCCCGGCTTCTCCAATCGGCGGCAACTGGATCTGGCCGCGCCAGCGGTTGACGTTGGCAAGATCGCCGCCGACGTCACCAGGGAAGGCGATCACCGACATCTCGGCTTTCACGCCGTCCGGACCCGTGATCAGGAAACTGCCCTGCCGGGGACCGCTGCTGGCCTGCTCCTGCCAGCCCGGTGGAATCTGCCAGCGAATGCCCGGCGCCGTCGCATCGGACGTCGCCGCCGGGGTGAAGCGGGTTTCCTTCGGCACGCGATACGCGGTGATGCGCGTGTCCTTGCAGCCGGCCAGGATCAATCCTGCGATCAGAAAGGAGGCCAAAGAGGGGCGGCGATGCTGAGCCATGGGAAAAAGTATGAATCTATGCATCAGGAGGAAACTTCAAACCATTCCAGCCAAATAAGAATGGGCGGCAACGCTTATAAGCTGTCGTGTGCAGGCCGCAATGACGCGCGGGACTTGCGCGACGCGCCGGGTTATGCGCTTATTGTCGGCTAACATGTCATCGCGTTTTGGATTAAGGATGGTCGCTGTCTTCGAAGGCACCAAAGGCCTTACGGTGCTGGCCGCCGGGCTCGGCCTGTTCGAGCTGATGCACCAGGATGTGCAGGCCGCGGCCGAAAGGCTGGTGCGGCACCTTCATCTCAACCCGGCCAGCCATTATCCGAGGATTTTCATCGATGCGTCAGTCTGGCTCGACGACACCCGCCT
>JBAZMN010000393.1:0-3000 GCA_041649735.1 Opitutaceae bacterium
CTGGGTCACATCGGTGCTGACCAACAGCATCCGGCGCGGCCGCTCGATGATGCCTATCACCGTGCTCGGCCGGATAACCGCCGCCCGCAGCATCACCTCGGACAGCCGGGAGAGATGGTAATAATTTCCCAGCACGATGGCGGCCTCCGGCGCCTCATGCAGGTTCACAAAAGCGAACGTCCGGCCACCCGCCAACGGCTTGTCCGGCATGATGAACGCCAGATCGCGGTCCCCATTCTTCCAGACCAGGTGGGCCGGTATTTCGGTGCCATCAGCCAGCTGCAGCCGCAGCCCCTTGATCTCGCTCTGACTGAGCGTCACCGCCACGTTCGACTGGCTCATTTGCATCCGCACAGCCTCGAACGATACCTGCGGGTCGATGGAGCTCAGCGAAGCGACCGTCAGCCCCAGCGGGCTGATCACCGTACCGTTGATGTCGATGGCCTCCTCTCGCGCCGGCAGGCTTCGATCATTGACGTTAATCTTCAGGCTGAGCGTCGCTTTGACGGACACAATCGCGTCGGCATAACGCCGGAGGATGAGGCGGCCGGCGGTAGCCTCGGCCTCGGGCAGGGCCCGGGCCGGCTGCGACATCGCCACGAAAAAAACGGCAAAAATAAGACCGAGATGAACGGTAGGCTTCATAGGGAAATGATTGGGATTGATTGCGGGGCCACGCCGCCTGGCAGCATCCAGCATCGACGGGGCCGGCGCAAGTCCTTGTCGCGCCCGGGGGCTACGGCTTTACCGCCGCGGCGTAACGATCGATAATGCCATCAAAACTGCCGTTGCTGAAAAACACCACCACGCGCGGCGAATCCTGTGCCGGCTGGGTCTCGCGCAACAGGGTGTCGCATAGCGCCTGGTTGTCTGCGAACCACCGGGCGTGCACCCCCTGGCTTTCGAGCTGCTCGGCCACAGCCTCGGCATCGAACCGTTCGTCCTCCCGCAGTTTTTCCGCGCGGTTGACCGCGCCGAGGTAGACCTCATCAGCCTGGGCCAGCGCCCGGGTGAATCCGCCTTGCAGGACCCGGGTGCGCGCCGTGTTGCTGCGCGGCTCGAAGGCGGCGGTGAGCCGGGCGCCGGGATAACGGGCGCGCAGGGACGCCAGCGTCTCGGCCAGCGCCGTCGGATGATGACCGAAATCCTCGATTACGGTCACGCCCGGGGTGCAGGCGCGCACCTCCTGCCGCCGGCGGACCGGGCGGAAACGGGCCAGCGCGCCGAGATCCAGCGGCCGCGGCGATGAGGCGTCGGTCACGCAAGCCGTCACCGCCTCTGCCGGGACGCCGGGATCGAGCAGAGCGAGTTGCGCGGCCAGCGCCGCCATCGCGGCGTTGCGCGCATTGTACAGCCCCGGCAGCGACCAGCGCACCTCCGTCCATGGCAAGCCGCGCCATTCCAGCCGGAAGGTGGCGTCCGCGGCGCTCTCCGTGAAACCGGCGATGCGCAGGTCATTGCCCTCGCCCGTGCCCACCCACAGGACCCGGGTCCATGACAGCGGGCCCAGCGTCCGCAGGTTGGCGTCGTCGCCGTTCAGGACGATCCAGCCGTTGCGCGGCACGAGGCGGGTGAAGTGGAGGAAGGTCCGCTTGTAGTCCTCGAGGTCGCGGAAAATATCCGCGTGGTCGAACTCGAGGTTGTTCAGCACCGCAATGAACGGGGCGTAGTGGATGAACTTGCTGCGCTTGTCGAAGAACGCGCTGTCATACTCGTCGCCCTCGATCACGAACGGATCGGCGACGGCGCCGAGATGACTGCCGGCGGGCGGGTCCTGCGGCACGCCGCCGATGAGGTAGCCGGGATCACGGCCGTTCTCGCTGAGGAGAAACGCGGCCAGGGCGGTTGTGGTGGTCTTGCCGTGAGTGCCCGCCACCACGAGGTTGCGCCGCTGCTTGAGCACAAGTTCATGCAGCAGGGCGGGCAGCGAGGTGAAGGGCAGCGCGCGGGTGTCGAGCAGCCATTCGATCTCGGGGTGGCCGCGCGACAGGGCGTTGCCGATCACGACCAGATCCGGCGCCAGTTTGGCCAGCCGCACGGCGTCGTAGCCCTCGTGGACGGTGATGCCCGCCTGCGCAAGCACCGTGCTCATCGGCGGGTAAATGCCGGCGTCCGCGCCCAGCACCTCGTGGCCCGCCGCCCGCGCGAGCAGCGCGGCCTGACCCATCGCCGTCCCGCAAATGCCCATGAAGTAAATGCGCATATCGTCGCGTTTTAGTTAGGCATACCGGATGCCGGCTGCGCAAGCCGCGTATGCATGCCGAAGGCTTCCCACCGCTGGCGCGACGGTTTCAGCGCCAGAACATGAAATTCCAGATCAACGGATTCCGCGAAGATCTTCTGCCGTAATATGGCGATGAGCACGCTCTCAAGATTTACTGGATGGCCCGCAACCGGCCGTTTTGTTGCAACCACAACTTTACGCCATCCCTGCTGCTGACCAACATGGCACCATGGTCAGCGAAAAGCGCCAGTAATTCCTGATCAGAGATCATCTGCAACCCAAGCGGAACCTGGGCTGTGTTGAACTCAACAAAAGCAATAGAGGGTACGCGGAGAATATCCGCCGTTGAGACAAACACGTTTCCCGACGTGGCATCCATCGCGCCGCTCGCTTTGTCCGTCTGACACGGAGCAGCAGAAACGGTTTTGGGCACGGTCCGCCCGCCGCTCTGGATCGCAGGCCAATTCATCACTAAAGCCGCCAACGCCAAGCATGCGGCCAAGGGGACAAACAGGAGTTGGACAGCACGGTTCCGGCGCCGTTGCCTCAGGCCTTGGGCGGATGCAACCAACAGTCGTTCGCGATGCTCAATGAACGAGTCGTCATTGAGGATATCGGCCAGAAGGCGATGACGAGGATCAAGGCTGGGCATGGTTTAATCGTTTGAGGATAAGGATGCGGAGTTGGTGGCGAATGCGGGCGAGTCGTAACTCAACCGCCTTTTCTGTCAGGCTGTGCCGGATAGCGATCTCAGCCTGGGGCGTCCCGCGAAAATA
>JBAZMN010000394.1:0-2998 GCA_041649735.1 Opitutaceae bacterium
GCCATGGCGTGCGCGTCGATTCGCACGTCTACAGCGGGTATACGATCCCGCCGTATTACGACTCGATGATCGGCAAGCTCATCGCGCACGGCGACAACCGCAAGATGGCCTTGGAGCGCATGTACCGCGCGCTCAGCGAATACCTGATCCGCGGCATCAAGACCACGATTCCCCTGCACAAGGCGATCCTGAGCGATCCGGCTTTCATCGCCGGCAAGGCCACCACCGCCTACCTCGAGGAATTCCTCAGCCGCACGCCGCCGGATCTGTTCTGAGAGGGACGCTCTGTCTCAAATTTCTCGGATCGGACTCGTCACAGAGCTCATAGAGCCCGGAGCGAGTCCACGGAGAAAGACGTCGGGCATGGTAGGAAGTACTGCGTCAGAGATGCCTTGGTCGGGGCGTTTTGCTGGCCAGCCCCGCCACCGCGGCGCGGGCCAGCAGAGTCGGGTGCGGCCGCGCCAAAACCCAGAATCAACCTCGATTCCGCAGTTGGGTTTGCACCACAGGGGCCCAGCGCGGCAAAGCCGCAACCAAAGGAGAGGTGTTTTAGCCGCGAGTGAGCGCGACTAAAAACTAATCCAATGATTTTACAGAAGGCCGCGGAGGTAGCAGAGAGAATTCACCAACCAGTCCTTAAGCCTTTTTTTGAGCCTTATGCGCCTTTTGTGGCCATTCCACATTCTTCGTGGTGGGCGAGGATTTTGAGCTGCAGGAGTACCAAGCACGAAGGGAGCAACCCGAGGAAGGTACGCTCGGCAGCGGCAGGATTGAAGGCAGCCAAAGCCGTGAGGCTTTGGTCAAGGGATAAAACCCAAACTCTCACGAGTTTGGCTACTGCCTCGATCGCTTTCTCTGTTCTCCGTGCCTCTAGTGAACTGCGCGGCGGATTAGGGATAATCCGCCCTACCTCACCGGCCGCGCACCAGCCCCCGCCGCGGCGGCCCGCACCAGCCGCAGATCCGCCCATTCGCCCAGCACCCGGGAGTCGGTTTTCCAACCGGGGGCAGCCGCGCCGAAATCGGCCTGCACCGCCGCCAGCTCGCCGGCCAGGATGCCGCTTAGCACCAGCCAGCCGCCCGGCGCGACCGCGCCAACCAGAGAGGGCGCAAATGCCCGGAGCACGTCGGCCTGGATGTTGGCGAGCACGAGTGTGGCCTGACGTCCGGCGAGCCCGGACGGAAGTTCGCCGGTGAAAAACTCCACCCGATCCTCCACGCCGTTGAGCGCGGCATTTTCGCGACTGACTTGGATGGCGTCGGGATCGTTGTCGAAGCCCACCACCGGCCCCAACCCGAGCCGGGCGGCCGAAATGGCGAGGATGCCGGAGCCGCAGCCGGCGTCGATGACGGGCACAGGGTTCAGGGTTCTTGGTTCTGGGGTCAGAGTTGCGGGCTCGGTTGGGATTACGCCGCTGACCGAGGTGGAACCTGCCATCCCGGCAGGCTTTTTCACGGACGAAGGCTCAAGCCCGCCAGGGACGGCGGACTCCACCTTTGGGTGTGACAGCGTGGAAGTCAGGGTTCCGGGTTCAGGGTCGTTTCCTCCAATCCTGAACTCCGAACCCCGAATCCTGAACTGCGTCGCGAAAGCGACGAGCCGTTCGCAGCACAGGCGTGTGGTTTCGTGGTTGCCCGTGCCGAACGCCATGCCCGGATCGAGCCAGACGGCTTCGTCGCCCGGCGGCAGCCGGTAGGTTTCGCGTTCCCACACCGGCACCCAGTGCAGCCGCCCGCAACGCCACGCCTTGAAGTGGGCCTTGTAACTTTCGCGCCAATCAGCCTCAGGCAGCTCGCGCAGCTCCGGCTTCACGGGCCTGGGCGCCTCGCCGAGCGCCAGCCAGGCGGGATCGAGCGCGGCGGCCAGCCGGCGCCAGGCGGCCGTGGCGGCGATCCGCGAGTCGAAATAGCCGGCCACCCAGGCCCGGCCCGACGGCCGGTCCTCGAGCACCATCCAGCGCGGCTCCTCGAGCGCGGCCATGGTTTCTTCAACCGCCGCGACCGCATCCGGCGCCACCCCGACCTTGCATTCCACGACTGCTGCCATCCGGCCAGATTTTCGCACCTGCAGCCGCAGCGCAACGGGAATAGGGACCAGGCGGTCCAAGATCAACCAGGTAGGGCGCACTATCCTTAGTGCGCCGTGATGCCCGGCGGAGTATCCTTAAGCCGTCGCTCTCAGCCGGGATCATGCAGTTGTAGGAGCGAGCTTGCTCGCGATGGCAAAGAATATCGCCTGCAAGCAGGCTCCTACAGCTCGCACCAAACAGTTTGGGAGGTCGCGAGTAAAACCATGATTCGTCTGCATGAGTCCGGCTCAGTCGCAGCGGCGACTGGCGCGCCAGGTTCGTCAATATACATACGGACGGCCCGGCGGTCCGTCCCTACCGGCGCAGCAAGTCTGCGCCCCAGCGACGACCGGTACCTCCGTTCTCTTCGTTGCCTCCTGGTCAGAGTTTCGTAGCCAAAGCCGTGAGGCTTTGGACGGCCAGAGTGATAAGCCGCACAATACCACCGGCCGAATGACCCTACCCAAACCGATCCACTGCCATTTTTTCAGAAATTGCCTCCCGATGCACTTTGAGATTCATCTAAGGGAGAGACCCCATCATAAGCCCTGCTCCCTGATCTCGTTTCATGAAGTGCGCTCCAAAAACCCATTCCGGCTTTACGCTCATCGAGGTGGCATTGGCGGCGACCATCCTCGGCGTGGCCTTTGTCGGCATGGTGGAGGCGCTGGCCATCGGCTCGGAGATGCTGGACACGGCCCGCAAACAGACCATCGCCGCGCAGATCATGCAGGCCGAGGCTGAATATCTGCGCATGCAAAGCTGGACCACCGTCAACAGCCTCGCCTCCACGAGCGCGGATTATCTCAGCAACTATTCCGAGTTTGCCTCGACCAGCCTGGCCACCTTCGCCGGCACCTCCTTCAAGTTTGCCCGGACGGTCAATACGAATCCGCATGCCAACCTCCGCTGGATCACGATGACGGTGAG
>JBAZMN010000395.1:0-2996 GCA_041649735.1 Opitutaceae bacterium
GGGCGACGCCGACATCAGCGAGGTCGCCGAACTCATCGGCACCGCCTACTCACCCAGCGGCGGCGAGGTGAAGGCCGAGGAACTGGAGAGCGAGGACTCCGCCCCCATCATCCAGCTCGCCAACCGGGTCATCGAGGACGCCTACATCTCCGGCGCCTCCGACATCCACGTCGAACCGCTGGAAAAGGAACTGCTCATCCGGTACCGCATCGACGGCCTTTGCCAGGAAAAGCTCCGCCTGCCCCGGCAGGTGACCAATGCGCTCGTCACCCGCCTCAAGATCATGTGCAACCTCGACATCGCCGAACGCCGGCTGCCGCAGGACGGACGCATCGTCTTCAAGAAATTCACCAAGAAAAACATCGACATCGACCTGCGCGTCGCCACCGGCCCGATGAACTTCGGCGAGAAGGTGGTCATGCGTATCCTCGACAAGCAGAAGAGCACCCTGCCCCTGACCGCCTTGGGCTTTTCCGAGGAAAACATCGGGAAATACCGCGAGTGCATCCGCCAGCCGTACGGCATGATCCTGCATTGCGGGCCCACCGGCTCGGGCAAGTCGATGACGCTCTATTCCGCGCTCTCCGAGGTCAACACGCCCGACGTCAACATCCAGACCGCCGAGGACCCGATCGAGTACACGCTCGTCGGCATCAACCAGATGCAGATGAACCGGCAGATCGGCCTCACCTTCGCCCGGGCGCTGCGCTGCTACCTGCGCATGGACCCCGACGTGATCCTCGTCGGTGAAATCCGCGACCAGGAAACCGCCGAGATCGCCATCGAGGCCGCGCTCACCGGCCACTTGCTGCTCTCCACCCTCCACACCAACGACGCGCCCTCCACCATCGCGCGCTTCAGCGAAATGGGCGTCGAGGTGTTCAACATTTCCGCCTCGCTCGTCTGCGTCTGTGCCCAGCGCCTGCTGCGCCGGGTCTGCAAGAACTGCAAGCAGCCCTACGAGCCGAAGGACCGGGAAAAGGAGCTGCTGGAGAAGGCCCTCGGCTGGAGCGGCCAGATCTTCAAGGCCAACCCGCACGGCTGCCACCTCTGCGGCGGCAACGGCTACAAGGGCCGCGTCGGCATCCACGAGCTGATGATCAACAACGAGGAGCTGACCGAGGCGATCAACAAGGAGGTCGAGACGGCCGAGCTCAAGCGCATCGCCATGCGCAGCGGCATGAAGACCCTCCACCAGGATTCGATGCTCAAGGTCAAGGTGGGCCTCACCACGATGGAGGACGCGTTGGCCAACGTGCCGCCCGACCTCATCGCCTGAGGCCGCAAAAAGTCATCCCGGCCGGTTGCGCCGGCTCTGCCCGCTCGGTGTCCTATCCGTCAAATCAGGGCAACCCAGCCATTATCGGCTTGTGCGGTGCTGCCTGCACTCGCGCCGGAGCATCCAGCCGCACAGGAGGACCAGGGATACGCTGCGCAGTAGACTGACGATCAGGGAGGCGCGGCTGCCTCCTTCGCTGCCGAAGCATCCGCAACTGATGTCGAGATTGCGCGCCAGTGCCGAAGCCAGCGCGCCGGAAAAGACCAAGCACAGCCCCAACAGGACGATCAGAGCCCCCGGACTGATCTTCGGCCAGAGTACGCCAAGCCCGCACCCAAGTTCGAGCCAGGGCAGGTAGACCGCCAAAGCCGCGGCCGCCGGATACGGCAGCAGCCGGTAGTTGTGGATCGCCCAGGCAAAACCCGCCGGATCGGGGATCTTGACCGCGCCGGCGTAGAGAAAAACTCCGCTCAGCGCGATGCTGGCAGCCAGCGCCGTCATTTCGCCGGTTTTTGCGCTTCCAGCCATGCGTCCCATCCTCCTTTCAGCACCCACACGTTGATCGCATCCAATTCGTGCCGCAGGCGGCGGGCCACGGATTGGGCCGCGTTGCAGCCTTCGCTGTCGCAGTACACCACCACCCGTTTTCCCGGCTGCCACGCCTGCAGCAACGCGGGCAACTGCTCCTCCCAATGCCGCTCCTCCAGCGAAACCGCCCCGGGGACATGGCCGCGGCGGTACGCCGTGGCGTTGCGGGCGTCGACCAGCACCACCTGGGCCTGCCATTGCGCCACCGTGCTCCACGGTACTTCCGGCGCCAGCGCCCGGGCCTCGCTCCATGCCGGACGCCGCGGATGCAACGTCGCCGTAAGCAGAGCCGGAACCACGGCCGCCAGAAGCAACATCCCGGCTTGCCGGAAGACGCGCGGAGGGATCCATCGGGCAGCGTTCATCGTGTCATACCAATTACGATTCGAGATGAGATTTTACACCAAGGTCGCAAAGAACGCGAAGTCGGTTCATTCTGCATCGGTTAGTGCCTTTGTGTTCTTGGCGAGCTTCGTGTGAAAAGGCCGGGCTAGCTACCGGACGGCTGCATAGATCACGTAGGACTGGATGCGGCCGGCGACAGTCACGTTCAGGCGGATGGTGGCCTCGGCAGGCTGCTGCGTCCCCGCCGGCTTGATCAGCAACCGGTACCGGCCGGCTTGCTCCGGCTGCAGCCGTACGCTGAAGAAGGGGTTGCTGCACTCGAGCTCACCGACCGCCGTCTGCCCTGGCTCGGTCACGATGACTTCCAGGCTCCTTTCCACGGGCAGGCTGCCGGTTGGCCAGAAAAGAAAGCGCGGGTTTACCACCACCGGCTCGGGGATGTCCACGGCCAGGGTCAGGATCGTGGCTTTCCCGGCCGAGTCATCGGATGTCACCGTGATGTTCTTGATCTGGCGGCCCACGCTCCCGGCGAACGTGAAGGTGGCCCGGATTTCGCCGGATTCGCCCGGAGCATAGACTTCCTTCTCCAGCTTGGCCGCCACGCAGTGGCAGTCGGCGGAAACCGATAGGATCCGCACCGGCTGGTCGTGGGTGTTGCGGAACGGGAAGATACCAACCGCCTGCTCCTGTCCCAATCCGGCCTTCAGCTGGATCTCCGTGGTTTTCCAATCCAGAGCGACCAGAGGAGAATGCCCGGTTGCCAGCAGAACCAGGATAACCGGGA
>JBAZMN010000396.1:0-2994 GCA_041649735.1 Opitutaceae bacterium
GAGCAGATAATTGCGCAGGGTCCGGTGCAGCTGGCGGCCGGCCAGGCGGATGTCGCGCAGATCCTGCCGGATCTCCTCCTTGCTGACGATGTCGAGCTGGTTCTCCAGCACTTCGGTCAGGCCCAGAATGCCGGCCAGCGGCGTGAACAGCTCCCGGGGCAGGTTCGCATGGAGACTGGTCTGCAGCCGTTCGAGCACGCGGTCGTCGACCCGGCGGCTGATGGCCGCCCGCTGCAGGCGGGCCGCGATGCAGTTGAACAGATCCGTCAGCGAGAAGGGCTTCAGCAGCAGGTCATCCGCCCCGAGGTCCATGGCCGCCCTGGGGTTGCCGTGGGCCAGCTTGCCGGTCATGAGCACAAACTGCCGGTCGGCCAGCTCCGGATCGGCCCGCATCTCCTGCAACAGCCGGGGACCGTCCTTGCCGGGCATCTGGATGTCGCAGAGAATGAGGTCGGGCAGGTGGGTCCGGGCGAGGTTCCAGCCGGCGGTGGCATTGGAGGCGCTGAGCGCACGATAACCGCCTTTTTCGACACCTAAAGCCAGGGTCGCGGCCAGCTGGACATCATCATCAATGATGAGGATCGTCTTGAGGCCGGCCGCGGGATTGGAGGAGGAGGAGGAGGGGGAAGACATGAGGAGACCAGCCAGCGGTTTGAGGGCCCTGAGATTTCTTCAATTTAGTAGGCGATGGATACAGAAAGACAAGACCGGACCCGCTGGGGTGGTGTCCTCAGATGTCCCCGCCGCCCTTCCACCCTCAGATGAATCCCAGCGGTGCGAACTTGCGGCCGAGCACGGCGGCGGAGTCGCCGGCCAGCCACCGGTCGAGGGCGGTGGCGTAGACCTGGCGGAAATCGATGCTGTAGGCCAGGTCCTGGTTGTGGCCGACGGCGAGGTCGGGGGCCGCGCCGATGATCCCGCCCTTGACCCGCCCGCCCAGCACAAAGAGCGGCGCCGCCGTGCCGTGGTCGGTGCCCCGGCCGTCGTTCTCCATCGGCCGCCGGCGGTTTCAACGCGTCCGGGGCGGGCCGGGTAAACTCGTCGTGAATGAACCCGCTGCCACCTGTCTTCCCGGCTAGGCGCCGGGCTTCTTGCGGCGGATGAACAGCAGCATCACCGCGCCGAACAGCGCGAAGACCGCGCCCCAGAACAGGTTGACGTTCTGACCGAGCGAATGCCGGGCATAGATGGCCGGATCGGAGGTAAAGCCGAAGCCGACGAGGATCAGGCCGAGGATGAGAAAGAGCAGGCCGAGCGGGATGCGGACGTCGAGATGCATGGCGGCAGGAGGTGGGGGTGAAAGTGGGCCGGGCCGGTTACCAGAAAATGATGTTCAGGAGCAGCGCGGCGGCGAGGACGACCCCGCCGAGGACCGCCGGGCGCGCGTACCACTTCGTGCCCTCGTCGCGGATCTTTTCGGTGAGCGAGTAGACCAGGCCGCGGAGCTGGTCGTCGGTCTTGTTCGGGCGGGTGGCCAGCGAAATGGCGGTGGTGCCGGCAAAGCAGCCGACGAAGGCGAAGATGGCCATCCAGAAGTTCTGCGCCATCGAGCTGGAGAAGAACCAATGCGCGCCCAGCCAGCCGCCCTTGATGCCGGCCGTTTCGCCCACGGGCAGCGTGAGGCCGTGAAAGAGCATGGCCGAGAGCGTACCGAGCAGCAGGCCGAAGAACGCGCCGTGGCCCGTGGCGCGCCGCCAGAACATGCCGAGCAGGAAGATCGCGAAAAGCGGCGCGTTGACGAAGCCAAACACGAGCTGGAGCATGTCCATGATGTTGTTGAACTGCCGGGCGGTGTAGGCGCAGGCCACGCTGAGGAGCAGTCCGGCCACCGTGGTGATCCGGCCCACCCGCACGAGGTGGGCGTCGCTGGAGTTCCGGTGCAGGTAGCTCTGGTACAGGTCGTAGGTGAACACCGTGTTGAACGCGGTGACATTGCCCGCCATGCCGGACATGAAGGAGGCCATGAGCGCGGTCAGACCGATGCCGAGCATGCCGTTGGGAAAATACTGCGCGAGCAGGGCCGGCACGACCATGTTGTAGTTGGGCGAGCCATCGGCGGCCGACGGCAGCTGGAAGCCCGAGCCTTTCTGCCAGAGTCCGACCGCGAGCATGCCGGGCAGGATCACCAGCGCGGGGAACAACATCTTGGGGATGGCGGCGAGGAGGGGCGTGCGCCGGGCGGCGCCCATGTCCTTGGCGGCCATGGCGCGCTGCACCACCAGGAAATCCGTGCACCAGTAGCCGAAGGAGAGCACGAAGCCGAGGCCCATCGCGAGGCCGAACCACTCGACACCCATCGGGTTGGTCTTCGCGCTGCCCAGGTAGGTCCACGAGTGCGACCAGGCGCCGGGCATGCCCCGGGCCGTGGAGTAGCCCTGGAGCTGCGTCATGAGGCCGCTCCACCCGCCGATGTCCTTCAGCCCGAGGAGCACGAGGGGCAGCAGGCCCAGCACGATCAGGAAAAACTGCAACACCTCGTTGTAGATCGCCGAGGTGAGGCCGCCGGTGTAGATGTAGATCAGCACGATCAGGCTCGAGACGAGGATGCAGAGGTTGTAGTCCACCCCGAGGATCGAATGGAGCAGCAGGGCCAGCGCGTGCATCGAGATGCCCGACGAGAACACCGTCATCACGGCGAAGGAAAGTGCATTGAAGGCGCGGGTCTTCTCGTCGAAGCGGAGCTTCAGATACTCGGGCACCGAACGGGCCTTCGAACCGTAGTAGAACGGCATCATGAACACGCCGACGAAGACCATGGCGGGGATGGCGCCGATCCAATAGAAGTGGCTCGTGGCAATGCCGTACTTCGCGCCCGAGGCGGCCATGCCGATGACCTCCTGCGCCCCGAGGTTGGCGCCGATGAAGCCGAGCGCGCAGACCCACGCCGGCAGCGAGCGGCCCGACTCAAAGAAGTCGGCGCTCGTCTTGAGGTGTTTCCGCAGGATCCAGCCGATGGCGATGACAAAGGCAAAATAGACCGCCAGAATCAGGTAA
>JBAZMN010000397.1:0-2990 GCA_041649735.1 Opitutaceae bacterium
AGCCGAACCCGCCCATTGCGCTGAACACCCTCTTGATCGTCGGCTTGGCCGCGACCATTTCTTTCATGCGGGCCACAATGGGCGCAGTCTCTTCTTTGACATAGCCGAAATACGGCGACTCCTTGGCCAGTTCGATCAGCAGCTTGACCGAGGGTCCCCGCCCCCTGTACGCGACACCGCCGGAGGTCTGGATGATCACCGGCCGCTTTACAACGCCCGCCAGCGCGCGCCAGTATTGGCGCATATCATCCTCCGTCTTGCCCGAATCCGGCGGCCGCGAGATGATCGCCGCAGGCTCCAGTTTCTCGACGTGCTTCGCAAAGGCGAGCATCTCCTCCGTGTCTTTGCCCTGCACGCCGAGACATAACGCAGACCGGCGGCCGCGGGTCGCCTTGGCCAGCACCTCCATGCCGCGCATCTTCTCCTCGGTCGTCAGCAGGTCGACGCTATCCCCCGACTGCGGCCAGATCATGCCCGGGCTGCCGCACCAATCGACAAATTGCGCCTGTCTGGCCAGTACGTCGTAGTCAACAGCTCCCGAAGTCGTAAAGGGTGTCGAGAGAATCGGGAAAGGTCCCCGGACTCTCGGATCTCCGATGACGGGCCCCTTACAAAGGGGTGTCTGGTTCTTGCCCTCCTGCGCCATTGCGTTGGCCATGAGGCCGGTCGCACCGGCCATTACCGTTCCGATCATCTGCCGCCGTGTCATGTGTGTGTGATTAGTCATAATTGTTCCCGCAATGAGATTGATTTCGCCGCCAATAAAACGCCTGCTCAGTGTCAAATCCGCCAGCCTTCCCGATACGTTGTTTTCAAGAAACGGTTGATCTCCGGCAGATTGGTGCAACGCATCCCAGCCCCGTCCCATTCGATGCGACGCCCCGCGCCCGCGAGCATCGCGAGGTCGCCGAGCAGGACGATCTCCACCAGTGGTCCCGAGTATTCGAAGTTCGCACAAGCCGGCGTACCGCCACGGCATGCCTGGAAGAAATCGGACTGGTGCGTGCCCTTGATGCGCGGCAGCGTGGCCGCAGGCATCGGGAAGGCGCGGTGCGCCTCCTCCGGCACGATGCGGCACCCCTCGCCAAACGGGCCGATGTCCATGATGCCCTTGTCGCCCACGAAGAGCGAACCGTCGCTGCCGAAATCCCGGTTATACTTCTTTTCCAGTTCAACCAAGAGCGGCGGCCGGTTCTGCGCTTCGCGCGTCACACAGTCAATGGCCCCCACTGTCTTCTTGTCATACGGCTGGCCTTTGGCGAGACCGTCATACCAATAGAGCTTGACGGGGTCCATGCCCTCGCGGGCGGGGAAGTCCCAGCGGATGCGGGTGCTGACGGGCCAGCGCTCGTCGTTGCCGCCGCAGACCTCCTCCAACTCGACCGACACGGGCGACCCCAGCTTCAGCGCCCACTTGGCGGGATCGATGATGTGGTTGCCCATGTTGCCGACGGAGCCGTTGCCGAACTCGCACCACCGGTGCCACGAATGGCGGTGCAGTCCCTCGTGATAATTGCGGAACGACGCCGGTCCGATCCACTGTTCCCAATCGAGTCCTTCCGGCACAGGCAGGGCGGGAGGGCGCTCCCCGGCGGGCAAGCCGTTGGCCCGGTCGCTCCAACAGATGACTTCGCGCACCTGACCAATCGCACCGGCCCAGATGTATTCGCACAAGCGGCGGCAGCCCGTGCTCGAATGGCCGTGCTGGCCCATCTGCGAGACGACGCCATGACGTTTTGCTTCTTCCCTGAGCTGCCGCGCCTCGGCAATTGTGTGCGCCATCGGCTTCTCGACGTAGACGTGGATGCCGCGCCGAATCGCCAGGAGCGCTGGCAACGCATGCTGGTGATTGGGTGAGGCAATGAACACCGCGTCCAGCTCCTTGCCCATCTCGTCAAATAGCTTGCGGTAGTCGGCGAACGTCCGGATCGAGGCGGGATCGGTCGCGAGATTATCCTTTCGGATCTTGGCGAAAGCGGCGGCGATCTGGCGGCGGTCCGGATCCACGAGCGCCACGACCCGCTCCTTGCAGATTTCCGGCAGGAGCGTTATTCCGCGTCCGCCGCAACCGATCACGGCGACGCGCAGGGGTTTCTTCGCGGGTGCTGCACTTTGAGCATGCGCGCCCAGGACCGGCAAACCACTGGTGCCTGCAACTGCCGCCTTGATGAAACTCCGTCGATTCAATTTCGTGCGCATTCGGTCCATTCCTCTTTTTTACCCCAAACCAACTTCTAAACCAGACAAAAGATTGCGTGGACACCACCCCCAGTGCCAGCCTGCGCCTCATGGACCCTTTCCGGTCTTCCGATGGCGTCTTTACAGCAGAGGGGCAAAAGCAGTATTGAATACATCATGAAGAATCTTTTTCTGCTTGTCGTAACGATGGCGGCAGGGATCGCAACCGCGGGGGACTTTCCGGCCTATTCGAAAGCGCGGGCGATCACGTCCGGTCCCAAGGACCACCTTTTCGCGAGCTACTACGCCATCAACGCGTGGAGCGCGGATGGGCGTTATGCCACGGTGCTGGAGACTGACGTGAAGGGCCGTCTGGCGACCGAGAATGATGTCGCGGTGCTCGGGGTGGTGGACACACAGGACAACAACCGCTTCCTTCCGCTGACCGACACGCGCTGCTGGAATTTCCAGGAGGCGACCATGGCGCACTGGCTGGGCACAGCGCCACAGACGCGCTTCATTTTCAATGATCGGGTGGACGGCAAGTTCGTGTCCGTGATCTTCGACATGACCACCAAGACCCGGCGAATCGTGCCCTATCCGGTGAGCGCCGTCTCTGCGGACGGCAAGTGGGCGGTGAGCATCAACTATGCACGGCTGCGCCTGACGCGTCCCGACTACGGGTACGGCGGCAACGGCCAGGACGCCCGCATCAATGTGACCTGGCCGACTGACGACGGGTTGTGGCTCGTGAATCTCGAAAGCGGCGAGGCGAAGCTGATCGTGCCGATCGCCTCCGTCCGGGACAGGAT
>JBAZMN010000398.1:0-2982 GCA_041649735.1 Opitutaceae bacterium
CTCGACCGGCTGCACTATCTGCCGTCGGATTCCGACGGGAAGGCAGCCTTCTTTGTCCTGCGGCAGTCCTGGGACGAATTGGTCAAACTGGGGGCGCCCGCGCTCAAACCCCTGCTCGCCTGCCTTGACGACGAGGATTCCGGCATCCGGCAGCGCGCAGCGGGGGCGCTGGGCAAGCTGGGCGACCGCCAGGCCGTCGAACCGTTGATCAAGTGTCTGAAAGACGACGACGCCAGCGTGCAACAGAGTGCCGCCACGGCCCTCGGCCTGCTCGGCGACCGGCAGGCGGTGGATCCGCTGATCGACGCCTTCCCCAATGCAGATCCGCTGGTGAAACAGTCCATCGCCGAAGCGCTTGGGCTCCTGGGCGACGCCAAGGCCGTCGACGTCCTGACCGGCATCCTCAAGGACGAGGATGCCTATTTACGCCAGGCATGCGCCCAGGCCCTGAGCAAACTGAAGTACCGCCCGGCAAAAACCGAAGATAACATCGTCTACCTCATCGCCCTCCAGTCGTGGGATGAGGTGGCCAAGCTGGGGGCACCCGCGCTGGAGCCACTCGTCGCCTGCCTGGCGGACGGGAGCCTGGAGGTGCGGCAGGGCGCCATCGCCGCCCTGGGCCAGCTCGGCGACCAGCGCGCGATCGAGCCGCTGGCCGGCGCGCTGCCCGATTGGGATCTTAACGCCGACCTGGTGCCGGTGCTGGAAAAGCTCGGCTGGAAGCCGGCGTCGGAGGCGGAAGAGGTCTACGCCTGGATCGGCCGGAAGGACTCCGAACACCTGAAGGCCCAATGGGAGAAGACCCGGCGGGTCCTGCTGGATGACGTCGGCTCCGGCACCCACCGGAAGCTGCAGAACGCCGTCTACAGCTTCCTGGCCATCGGCGAGCCGAAGATCCTGGATGACCTGGTGCGGATCCTGGACGATCAGGGCGACAAGGACATCGGCGAAACCTATTTGAACTGCGGCAACGGAAAACTGGAGCAGGCCGCCCGCGACTGGGCCTCGCGGAACGGCTACACGATCCTCCCGACTTCCGGCGGCACCCATACCAACTGGGGCTCGTGGTAGGTTCACCGCGCGCCGACCCGCCATCGCACGGGCGGGAATCACGCTGCCGCCCGAGCCGACAAGATCCATGAGCAAGCGGATTGGCGTTAACCATTGTCATCCGTGCAACCCAGGAGTCTTTTCCTTGTCATGAGGTCCGTGCCGGGGAAAACAGAAACGCTGAAGATCATCATCGCCAGCACGCCGAAGACTGGCAACACCTGGCTCAAGCTGCTCCTCAGTGAAATCTATGACCTGCCGCAGGTCGAACTGCAGCCCCGCCTTGAGCCTCGTGATTGGACTGCCCTGGGGCCGCGGTGGATCGCACATCAGCACTTTCTGCCGGAACCGTTGCTGCGCGAATGGGGCCGAGAGCATGGCGTGATTTTTCTCACCACCATCCGTCATCCGGGCGATGTGCTGGTGTCGCTGCGGCATCACCTGCAAAATCAGGCGGTGCCGCCGACGGCGGAACCGTCCCAGCCGGCCTCCATGCTGCTGGACGCCCCCTCCGTTTACGGCGAGCACACCCGGCGCTTCCTCGAGCACGGCTTTTACCGGGTTGTGCACACGTCAGTTTGCTGGTGGCGGGGCGGGTGGGCAGAGGCCGTCCGTTATGAAGATTTGTGTGCGCAGCCGGTCGCCACCCTCAGGGCGCTGACCAACCGGATCCTGCCGGTGCCCGAGGAGCGCCTGGAGCGGGCGGTGGAAGCCTGCGAAATCACCCGTCTGCGCGAACGCCATAGGGCCGGACAGAAATTCTTTCGCAAAGGGACGCCGGGAGCCTAGCGGACAGACCTGCCTCCTGAGATGCAGGAGTGGCTGGTCTCCGCCGAGCCTTATCGCACGCAATTGAGCCTGCTCGGCTACCCGGCGTCGCCGGCGAAGACCCCGGAACCGATCCCGGAGCGCACCCGCGGGCCGTTTGTCGCCGGAGGGCGCTTTGCCAACGGAGTGCCGATCGCGCCGGTGCTGGCCCGGCTTTTCGCGGAACTGCCGAAAAGCCTGACCGGCCAATGGCCCGACCCGGCCGCGGTCGGCGACGATTCGTTTTTTGCCTGGCTCAACCGGCCAGCCGCGGCCGATCCGTCGGCCGGATCCGCGGTCCCTGTGGTCACGGAGTTGACCCACCAGCTCTATCGCCGGCTTCCCGAACTGCAGAAGCTCTATCCCGATCCGTTCGGCCGGGACCGCGTGTCGCTGAGCAACTGGCTGCTTTATTTCGGGATTCCAGGGTATGCGCTCCCCGAAGCTGCGTTCGCCCTGCCCGTCATTCGCTCCTACGCCGCTGGGCGTGTGATCTGAACCGACCAGGACGCACGCAGAGCCGAGATCGGCTTCACCGTTTTACAAATTCAGTTTCGTACGCGACCAGTGTCCGGTCCCCCGCCGGAGGTCAGCCCCTCAGCCGCGCCGTCACCCGCTCGACAATGCCATCCACGGCCCAGAGCCGGCCGATGCCCTCGTAACCGCAGGCGAGCATGCCTTCCTCGGGGCCGATGAATTCCACGCCGCGGGCCTTGAGTGCGGCGACGTTGGCCGCGGTCGCGGGATGCGTCCACATCTTGCCGTTCATCGCCGGGGCGATCAGCACCGGGCAGCGGGCCATGAGATAGAGCGAACTGAGGAAATCGGGCGCGAGGCCGGCGGCGAACAGCGCCATCACGTCCGCCGTGGCGGGGGCCACCAGCAGCAGGTCCGCCTTCTCGGCCAGCTCGATGTGGCCGGGGCGCCAGCCGTTGCCCTCGTCCCACAGATCCGTTGCCACCGGCTGTCGCGCAAGGGTCTGCAGGGTGAGCGGGGTGATGAACTTTTGGGCCGCCGCCGTCATGACCGGCGTCACCTCCGCCCCGAGTTTGCCCAGCCGGCTGGTCAGGTCGGCGGCCTTGTAGGCTGCGATGGATCCGGTCACCCCCAGGATGATCTTCTTGC
>JBAZMN010000399.1:0-2979 GCA_041649735.1 Opitutaceae bacterium
GAACGTGAGATTGAAAGCGCCGGGCTGGTCGCTAACCGAGGAGCCATCACCGAGCTTGGTGGCACCGTCGAAGAACTCGACCTTGGCAATCGCGCCATCGACGTCCGAGGCGGTGGCCAAAAGCATCACGGCGGTGTTGGCCGCAAATCTGGAGCCCTCGGTTGGCGCAGTAAGCGCGGCCGCCGGCGGCTGGTTGGACGCAAGGGTGACGCTGACACAGACCGGCGCCGAGGTGGCCGTCGCTCCGGCGCTATCGATCGCCTTGGCCGTGAAAGTGTATGTCCCCACCGGCAGGCCGGAAGTAAGATCGAGGGTATAGGTGCTCGGCTGGCCGGCGACGGGCGTGCCGTCGCCCAACTTGGTCGCCCCACTGAAAAACTCCACACCGTTGATGCTACCGTCGGGATCGGTTGCCGTTGCGTTGAGGGTAACGGCGGTAAAGGCGATTAACGACGCCCCATTGGCTGGCGCACTCATCGTCACCACTGGCGGCTGATTGGCGGTCACCAACTGAAGCAGGCTGTTGCCGTTGAGTATCAGCCGGTCGCAGGCGAGCGAACCCACCAACCGGCTATTGCCATTGATGATCACCGTGCCATTCGGCACGGAAACCTCCCCGAAGAGCTTGCTGCCGCCATTGAGCGTCATCCCCGCGTTGGCCACTCTCAATTGGAGCCAAACCGGATTGGTCACGGCCCCAACATGGCCATTTAATGTCACCCCATTGCCTATCGTCAGCACTACTGGACTGACCACCTCCAGTCGCGCGTTGCCATTGGGCGTCAGACGCTCCAACGCATAATTCGCCGGTTGCGCTGCCCCGGCCATCCCGAGGATGAATCCACTTCCCCCGTTCGCCGTGAAATCGCCGTAGACGCCGGGTGGCACCGCGAGCGACCCTGTTTTCTCATTGAGTGTGAGGTTGCGAATCGTGACAAAATCACCGGGGCTCTGCCTCGAAACCTGGATTACGACATTGCGTGTGCCCGAAGGCCGCGGTGGCACATCGACCACTGGTAAGACAACGGGATCGGTGCGACGAATAATATGCCGCAGGGTCGCTCTGCCATTGAGGGTGATCTGGTAGTTGCTGGGTGCCACGGCACCAAAGCCGTCCTGCGTGCCGCCGTAGGCGGGATGTCCATTCAGGTGCACAGCCGGCATGCCCGGCACCAGCAGATCGCCCGTCACAACCGCGCTGCCGCTGAGCACGATCTTTTCTGCCGTCATCACCTGAATCGATCCCTGCACGGCTCCGTTCAACATCGGCGCGTGGCGAATCAGAGCCCGGCTCTCACTTGCTCCACACACCGAATTCAACGACATCGCCAGCACATACGCCATGGCCCAGCTGAATGACCGTACGGTTGTCTTCATTCTTAAAGGAGGCCGACTGTTTTCGCGTTCGGTAGTGTGACTGATAATTTCTTAATTTTATTATTTTATCTGACAAGCTATTTATTCCATAAACCAAAAACCCCCGGTCGTTCCGACTCACGATGCTCGGATCTTCAAAGATGGGTGCCATCACAGCGCTGCGACCGGCGCCTTTTGCCTTGTCGCCGGCGGCGGGGAACTTATTGGTCGACCAGAGGCCCGCCGACCAGACCCCACCCCACCAACCCCGGTCGGCCCGGCCTCCTACCCTATGTACAACAACCTGCTAGCCGGCTCCATGCTTGCCGTGTCCCTCGCGTTTGTCGCCGTTGGACTCGTGGTCGCGATCCTGTTCCTGCTCTCCCTGCAAAAATGCCTGAACCGGGTGGCCCCCGCCAACCGCACCATGAGCCCCGCCCTGGTGTGGCTGAACCTCGTCCCGCTGCTGAACCTGGGCTGGGTCTTCTACACCGTGATCCAGGTCGCGGCCTCGGTGGTCAAGGAGGGGCAGGCGCGCAACCTCGATGTCGCCGATGGCGGCAAGACCCTCGGGCTGACCTACGGCATTCTCATGTTGTGCGGCTTCATCCCGATCCTGGGTATTCTGTGCGGCCTCGGGTCCCTCGTGTGCTGGATCATGTACTGGAAGAAGATCGCCGGGATTTCGGCCCAGCTCGCGGCGCCGGCCGCGGCTCCCACCGCCTGATTGCGGGTCCCTTTGTTCGCCGCCGCCGGGTGGAGTCCATAACGTCCGACGGCGGCATGATGATTTTATGGTTGGCCCGGAGAAACCGCGCCGGCCGTCGGCATGACGGGCTGCAGGTATTTGCCCAGGAAGGCCTCAATGCAGGTGTAAAGCTCGACTTGCTTGTCGAGGTGGCGCATGCCGTGGCCCTCCCCGCCTACGAGCAGCACCTCGTGCGGGACGTGATATTTCTCCAGCTCGGAGATCAGCCGGCGCGATTCCGCAACGTCCGCCACCGGGTCGTCCTTGCCGTGGGCAACGAAGACCGGAATCTTGACCTGATCGATGTGCCGCAATGGCGAGATGGCGTCGAATTTCTCCCGCTGCTTCTTGGGATCGCCCAACCAGCGCTTCAATGTGGCATAGCCGGGGTCGTCGAACTGGTAATATTTTTCCTCCTTCATGACCTGCCCCCAGTCGAAAATCCCGGCGATCGTCACCGCACAGCGATAAAGATCCGGATCGAAAGCCGCGCCTGAGATCGCGAGATAGCCGCCAAAAGATCCGCCCATGATGGCGACGCGCCGGGGATCGACCAAGCCCGAGGCCAGCAGGGTCCTGGTGGCGTCGGTTACATCATCGCTCATGCTCCGGAAGTCCCATTCATCCTCGATCTTGAATGACCAGCCATACCCCGGGGAACCCCGGTAATTGGGTTGCATCACCGCGTAGCCCCGGCTGGCCAGAAACTGGACCTCGCCATTGTAGCCCCAGTAATCGCGCACCCAGGGCCCGCCATGAGGCAGCACCACCAGCGGGGCGGGATGCTGCTTGGACGTCCCGACCGGCAGGGTAACGTAGGCCTCGAGCTGATGACCGTCGCGGGTTTTGAACGGCATGATGTTCATCGGCTGCAT